>JBDTCA010000383.1:0-3613 GCA_039923815.1 Caldimonas sp.
CGATACTGCAACCGCGGCCGGCGCCAGGGGGTCGCATCATACGAACATGAAGAGCATCAGAACGATCGCCGCCACCCGCTACGTCACGCCGCTGCGTGAAGGCGGCTCGCTGCCGGCGATCGTCGAAGGCGACGACGACGGCCTCTACGTGCTCAAGTTTCGCGGTGCCGGCCAGGGCCCGCGCGCGCTCATTGCCGAGCTCGTGGCCGGCGAACTGGCGCGCGCGGCCGGCCTGCCGGTGCCGGAGATCGTGTTCGCAACGCTCGACGCCGATCTCGCCCGCACCGAGCCCGACCCGGAGATCCAGGACCTGATCCGCGCCAGCAGCGACCTCGTCGCCGGCAGCAACGGCCTCAACCTGGCGCTCGACTACCTGCCGGGCTCGATCACCTTCGATCCGCTCGTCATGCAACCGGAGCCCGGGCTGGCGTCGCGCATCGTCTGGTTCGACGCCTTCGTCACCAACCTCGACCGCACCGCGCGCAACACCAACATGCTGGTCTGGCATGGCAAGCTCTGGCTCATCGACCATGGCGCGGCGCTCTATTTCCAGCACGACTGGCGCGGCTTCATGAGCCGCGCGACGAGCCCGTTCGCGCTGATCAAGGATCACGTGCTGCTGCCTTTCGCGAGCGAACTGGCCGCGGCCGACGTGGCCATGACCGCGCGCCTCGACGCCGACGTGATCGCCGCCACCGTGGCGCTCATCCCCGACGCCTGGCTGGGCGACGAGCCGCTCTTTGCCAGCAAGGCCGCGCACCGCGCTGCCTACGGCGCCTGGCTGACGCGGCGGCTGCAGTCGCCGCGCGCCTTCGTGGAGGAGGCGGCCCGTGCCCGATCACTGCACGTATGACTACGCGGTGGTCCGCGTGGTGCCGCGCGTCGAGCGCGGCGAGTTCGTCAACGTCGGCGCCATCGTCTCGTCGGACGCGCGCGGCTTTCTCGAAGCGCGCTTCGAGATCGACGAGGCCCGCCTGCGCGCACTCGACCCGCAGCTCGATCTCGCCGCGGTGCGCACGGCGCTGGCCGCGATGGCCGCGGTCTGCGCCGGTGGCAGCGTCGCCGGCGCGATTGGCCGGCTGCCCCTGCGCGAGCGCTTTCACTGGCTGGTGGCGCCGCGCAGCACCGTGATCCAGACCTCGGCCGTTCACACCGGCCGCTGTGCCGATCTGGGCGGCGCCATCGAGAGCGTCCTCGACAGGTTGGTGAGACCGCTCGGCGGCCACCGGTCTCCTCCAACTGAAGGCAGTCCCGCACCATGACCACCGAATCCTTCAAACCGACGTCGCTCGGCGCCAGCGGCCTCAAGACCTCGAAGCTCTGGCTCGGCACGATGATGTTCGGCGACCAGACCGACGAAGCCGAGGCAGGCCGGATGGTCGGCGCCGCGCGAGATGCCGGCGTCAACGCGATCGACACCGCCGATGTCTATGCGGGCGGCGAGTCCGAGCGCATCACCGGCCGCCTGATCGCTGCCGACCGGGACCGCTGGGTGCTCGCCACCAAGCTCGGCAACGCCACCGGCAAGCTCGCCAACGAGCGGGGTCTGTCGCGGCTGCACATGGTGCGCGCGCTCGATGCCAGCCTGGCCCGGCTCGGTACGGACTGGGTCGACATCCTCTACCTGCACCGCGAGGACGAGACCACGCCGCTCGAGGAGACCGTGGCGGCGATGAAGCATCTCGTCGAGACCGGCAAGGTCCACTACTTCGGCATCTCGAACTTTCGTGCCTGGCGTGTCGCGCGCATCGCCGAGCTGTGCCGTGCCGCCGGCTTGCAGCCACCGATCGTCTGCCAGCCGCCCTACAACGCGATGTCGCGGGCCATCGAGACCGAGTTGCTGCCGTGCTGCGATCACTACGGCATCGGAGTGGTCGCCTACAGCCCGTTCGCGCGCGGCGTGCTGTCGGGAAAGTACGCGGCCGGCAAGGCGCCGCCCGAAGGTTCGCGCGCGGCCCGCAACGACACGCGGATCATGCAGACCGAGTTCCGCCCGGAATCGCTGGCGCTCGCTCAGCGCGCCGTCGATCACGCCCATGCGCGCGGCATGACGCCATTGCAGTTTGCGCTCGGCTGGGTCTGGAACAACGCGCTCGTGCACGGCGTCATCGGCGGCCCGAAAACGCTCGCGCAGTGGCAGGACTACCTGGCGGCCGGGTCGGTGACCTTCAGCGCCGAAGACGAGGCGCTCATCGATTCCCTGGTCGCGCCCGGGCATGCGTCGACGCCGGGGTATACCGATCCGATGTACCCGGTGACGGGGCGACGGCCGCGGAGTTCGCCAGCCCGCTGAAGAACGCGCGAGGCGCCGGCACCGACGCGCTCAGCGCGCGCGGCGAAGCGCCGGCGGCAGGGCCGTGGCAGCGGTGCCGACCAGCCGCAACGAGGGCCGGCCCGACAGCGAGGTCGTCGCCGCGTCCGCCTCGACGTCGTGCACCGTGATGGCGATCGCGTCGGCCACGGCGACGGCATCCGGCATCGCGTCGGCTGCCGCGACCCTGCGGCGCGACCGGGGGCGGGACGACTTCGTGCGCACGGCTTCCGCCGTCGAGACCGGGCGACCGAGGTTGCCCAGCGAAGCCAGCGAGCGGCGCAGCACATCGGTGATGTGCTTGCGCTCGGGTTCGGCATTGCGCGCCGCCATCGCCAGCACGGCGAAGACGCCGACCTGCGCCACCACGTAGAGCCCGGCCGCGATCTCGAAGATGTCGCGCATCGGCATCGAGTAGCTCCACGGCCGGGCGATGCCGAGGAAGGAGACGAACATCCACAGGAAATTCGACGTCGCCACCGGCACCGCGACGACGATCCAGTCGGTCGCGTGCCAGCGGGCGACACGGCGGCCGCGCGCCAGGCGCGGAAAGGTGAGCTTGTGCAGCACGAACGCGTTGAGCGTGAGCAGCACGACGAGCAGCATCTTGGCCTGCAGCTTCGGGTTGCCGGAGAGATAGTCGGGCCGCTGGAGCAGGCCGTGCACGACGATGCCACCGCCGGTGACATAGAGCATGAGCAGCGCGACCATGACGATGCGTGCCACGAACTCGTTCGGCGGCGCGATGCGCAGTCGGTCTTGCGAGAGCTTGGAGAGCAGTCTCAGATCGGTGGCGACGATCGCGCCCAGCGCCATCGATGCGGCGAGCAGGTGGGCGAAAACGAGAAGCATGTAGAGCAAGGATCACCTTCGAAGGACATGGCGCGATCGGAGCACGCGGCCGGGCCGT
Source organism: Caldimonas sp. (assembly GCA_039923815.1). Taxonomy (GTDB): domain Bacteria; phylum Pseudomonadota; class Gammaproteobacteria; order Burkholderiales; family Burkholderiaceae_C; genus Schlegelella_A. The sequence continues at coordinate 3,222 of JBDTCA010000383.1, forward strand.
CTGACGCAGCCAACCCGACGCAGATGCCGTGCCTGCTCATCTTCGGCACAAACGCGCCCGGATTGCGTTAGGAATTGAGGCGTTTGCGACCGTCCGTTGCAGCATCTGCGGTCGGTAGCGATGCACCCGTGGCGAGATGCGGCACTGTTGCAAGCAAGTTCGGCTGATGTAAGCAAACGCTGCCGCGGGTGGCGCGGGCGCATGGGCGTCGCTGGGCGCGACGCCAGCTCAATTGCCGACGGCGTGCGGCTCCCGTTTTTCGTACCAGTGGCTGAAGCGGATGCCGTCCCAGTGCATCGCGTAGTGGCTCGCCGCCTTGGCGTGACGAAGTGCCTTCGGCCGGAAGATGCCGACGCACTCGCCGCGCTCGTGGCGAACGCTCGGCCAGCGCA
>JBDTCA010000384.1:0-4282 GCA_039923815.1 Caldimonas sp.
CCGTGGCCGGAAAGGAACTTCGTCGCCGAGTGGTAGAGCAGATCGGCGCCGTGCTCGAACGGCTTCATGAGCCACGGCGTGGTGAAGGTGGAGTCGACGAGCAGCGGCAGGTCGTGGTCGTGGGCGAGGGCGGCGATCGTGGGGATGTCGAGCACGTCGAGGCCGGGGTTGCCGAGGGTCTCGCCGAAGAGGAGCTTGGTCTCGGGCCGGATGGCGGCTCGCCAGGCATCGACATCGCGGGGGTCGACGAAGGTGGTGCCGATGCCGAAGCGCGCCATCGTGAAGTGCAGCAGGTTGTGCGAGCCGCCGTAGAGCGCGCTCGAGGCGACGACGTGCGAGCCGGCGCCGGCGAGGGTGGCGATGGCCAGGTGCAGTGCGGCCTGGCCACTCGCCGTCGCGATGGCGCCGGCGCCGCCCTCGAGCGCCGCGACGCGCTCTTCGAGCACGGCGTTGGTCGGGTTCGACAGCCGCGAGTAAACATGACCGGAGCGCTCCGTGTTGAAGAGCGAGGCGGCATGTTCGCTCGACTCGAACACGAACGACGTGGTCAGGTGGATCGGTACGGCGCGCGCGCCGGTGGCCGGATCGGGCGCGGCGCCGGCATGCAGCGCGAGGGTATCGAAGCCAGGGTCGGAATAGCCGGGCATAAAGGTGCAAGCCCTCCTCTGTGGCGCAGCATTGTGGGCTATATTGAATCGAGAACGGGTCGCCCCCAGGCCCTCGGAGGCAGCATGAAAGTCAGCGACATCCTGCGCGTCAAGGGCAGCACTCTCTACACCGTGGCCCCGGAAGAAACGCTGGCTGCGGCGCTCGACATCATGTCCAAGCTCGACATCGGCTCGCTCGTCGTCATGGAGCACGGCGAGCTGGTCGGCATGCTCACGTTTCGCGAGGTCATCCAGGCCGTCGTGAAGAACGGCGGAGTGATCGGCAGCACCCGCGTGCGCGGCGTGATGGACGATGCACCGCTCACTTGCACGCCCGAGACCGCACTCGACGAAGTGCGACGCATGATGCTCGGCCGCCATGCCCGCTACACGCCGGTGCTCGACGCCAAGACGCTGATGGGCGTGGTCTCGTTCTACGACGTCGCCAAGGCCGTGGTCGACAGCCAGGATTTCGAGAATCGCATGCTGAAGGCCTACATCCGCGACTGGCCCGTGGAAAACGTCGACGAGCTGCCTTCCTCGAAGCAGGCCTGATGTCCGGCAGCACCCTTGGGCGTCTCTTCAGCGTCACGACCTTCGGCGAGAGCCACGGCCCGGCGATCGGCTGCATCGTCGACGGTTGCCCGCCCGGCCTCGAGCTGAGCGAAGCCGACATCCAGCCCGAGCTCGACCGGCGCCGCCCCGGCACGTCGCGCCATGTCACCCAGCGCCAGGAAGAAGACAAGGTCGAGATCCTGTCGGGCGTCTTCGAAGGCTTCACCACCGGCACGCCGATCGCGCTCCTGATCCGCAACACCGACCAGCGAAGCAAGGATTACGCGAACCTGCTCGACACCTTCCGACCCGGCCACGCCGACTACACCTACCACCAGAAGTACGGCCGGCGCGATCCGCGCGGCGGCGGTCGTGCCTCGGCGCGGTTGACGGCGCCGGCGGTCGGCGCCGCGGCGATCGCACGCAAGTGGCTGAAGCAGCAGCACGGCACCACCTTCTTCGGCCACATGACGCAGATCGGCACGATCGCGATCCCGTTCGAGGGCGACGAGCACGTTGCGGCCAATCCTTTCTTCGCTGCGAACGCCACTGACATCCCGCGCCTCGAGGCCTACATGGACGAACTGCGCAAGTCCGGCGACAGTTGCGGCGCGCGCATCGACGTGGTCGCCCGCGGTGTCCCGATCGGCCTCGGCGAGCCGCTCTACGACAAGCTCGATGCCGACATCGCCCACGCGATGATGGGCATCAACGCCGTCAAGGGCGTCGAGATCGGCGCCGGTTTCGGGTCGGTGTCGCAGCTCGGCAGCGGCCACGGCGACGAGCTGACACCAGCCGGGTTCGCCCACAACAATGCCGGCGGTGTTCTCGGCGGCATCTCGACCGGCCAGGACATCACCGTGTCCATTGCCGTCAAGCCGACGAGCTCGATCCGCACGCCTCGGCGCTCGATCGATCGTGCCGGCGAGCCGACGACGGTCGAGACCTTCGGCCGTCACGATCCCTGCGTCGGCATTCGCGCCACGCCGATCGCCGAAGCGATGCTGGCGCTGGTGCTGATGGACCACGTGCTCCGCCATCGGGCCCAGTGCGGCGACGTGCGCACGTCGACGAAGCCGATCGCCGCGCAGGCGCCTTGAGCGCCCCCGGCGGGCCGGTGCCGACGGCACGGCCGACCGTCGTCCCGTTTGCCGCCGTCTCCTTCGCCTACTTCGCCTACGCCGGGCTGGTCGGCACCTACGGCCCGCTCTGGTTCCGCAGCCTCGGCTACACGACCTTCGCGATCGGCGTGCTGACGTCGCTGCAGAGCTCGACCCGGCTCTTCAGTCCCTATGCGTGGGGTTGGGTCGCCGACCACACCGGCCGCCGCGAGCGGCTGCTGCGCATCGCCGCCGGCGGCTCGCTGCTCGCGTCGATCGGTTTTCTGGCGCCGCTCAGCTATGCATGGGTGAGCGCCGTCACGGTTGTCCTCTTCGTCTGCACCGCGGGCGTCATCCCGATCAGCGAGGCAACGCTCGCGCATCGCGTCAGCAGCGGTGGCAAGCTCGATGTCGCCCGCTATGGCCGGGTCCGCATGTGGGGCTCGATCGGCTTCGTGGGCACGGTGACGGCGGGCGGTTTCGCGCTGCAGGCGGCGGGCATCGGCTGGTTTCCGGCGCTGGTGTGCGGGCTGCTGGGGCTGCTGCTCCTCGCCACGTGGCGGCTGCCCGCTGCCGAAGAACACCTCGCGCAGTCGGCGCCGGCCACGCAGGGCACGCTCGCGATCCTGCGCAATCCGGTCGTCGGCTGGTTCTTTGCCGGCTGCTTCCTCACGGTTCTCGCGCACACGGCGCTGTACGCGTTCTATTCGCTGTACCTGTCGTCGCTAGGCTACAGCGCCAGCGAGATCGGCATGCTCTGGGCTGCCGGCGTGGTCATCGAAGTGGCATGGTTCTTTTCCCAGGGTCGCTGGGTCAGGCTGCTGTCGACGCATGGCTGGCTCGTGCTCGCCGCGCTCGTGTCGTCTTTGCGCTTTGCGCTCATCGCCGGCTTCGCGACGCACCCGGCGGTGCTCGTCGCCGCCCAGACCTTGCACGCGCTGACGTTCGCGGCGCAGCACTCGGCCTGCATCGCCGTCATCACGCGCCATTTTCCCAGCCAGTTGCGTGGCCGCGGGCAGGCGCTCTACACCGTGCTCGGCTACGGCGCCTCGGGAGTCGTCGGCGGCGTCGCCGGCGGCGCCCTCAGCCAATCGTTCGGATTCGCCTCGGTGTTCTGGGCGGCGAGCGCCATCGGCCTGGCGGCCGCGTATTGCTGCTGGCGTGCCCTGCGCGCCGAGCGGGCCGATCAGCGCATGAGGATGCCGACGACCCGGAGCAGCGGCGAGGCCACGCCACCGAACTGACCTCACGCGCTGCTGGTGTAAAACGAGCTCGACCATCATGCGACCATGCCACGGTCGAGTCGCCGGCTTTCGATGAAATTCCTGAACTTCCAACTTCGTTTCCTGGTCCCGCTGGTGCTGACGCTCGTGGTCGCCGGCTCGCTCGGCCTGCCGCTGCTCGACCGGGTGACCCTGCGCTGGTTCTCCCGCGACCTCAACAGCCGCGGCAACCTCGTCGCGACGGCGCTCTCCGACTCGATCGGCGAGGCGGTCGCACAGGGCGATGCCGGGGGCCGCCGCCTGAGTGCCCTGTTCACGCGCTCGGCGAACGACGAGCGGCTGGTGGCCATCGGCCTGTGCTCGCTCGACGGCAAGCTCGTGCAGCACAGCGACAGCTTCCCGTCGACGCTCGACTGCAGCACGGCCAGGGAGGTCGCGGCTTCGCGGAGCCAGCGCCTGCGCCTGCCCGGAGGCGCGGTTCAGGTGGGCATGCACGACGTCAGCAACGAGAGCGGAAAGATCGCCGATCTCGTCCTCCTGCACGACCTCAGCTTCATCGACCGCCGCAGCGAGGACACCCGCAACTACCTCATCGTCTTCATCGCCGCGCTCGGCCTGACGATCGCGCTCATCACCATCATCGTCGCCCGGCTCAGCTGGTACGGCTGGGTCGCCGGCATGCGCAGCCTGTTACGCGGCGAAGGACTGTTCCGGCCGATGGCGGGCGACTCTGCGGAGATGGCGCCGCTCGCCGCCG
>JBDTCA010000385.1:0-3881 GCA_039923815.1 Caldimonas sp.
CCTTGCCGTAGCGCAGGCCGCCGAAGTCGGGCGAATCGTCGGGGCCGTGCGGATCGATGCCGATGGCGACGGCAATGTCGTGGATCTCGTTGTTGGCGAAGAGACGGTCGCGCTCGACCTCCCACGAGTTGAGGACCTTGCCACGCAGCGGCAGGATCGCCTGCGTCTCCTTGTCGCGGCCCATCTTGGCGCTGCCGCCCGCCGAGTCGCCCTCGACCAGGAAGATCTCGTTGAGCGCCAGGTCGCGGCTCTCGCAGTCGGTCAGCTTGCCGGGCAGCACGGCCACGCCGGAACCGCGCCGTTTCTCGACCTTCTGGCTGGCGCGCTGGCGCGTCTGCGCCTGGCGGATGACGAGATCGGCGAGCTTCCTGCCTTCGGCCACATGCTGGTTGAGCCAGAGATCGAGGGCGGGCTTGATGCAGCTGGAAACCAGCCGCAGGGCGTCACGGCTGTTCAGGCGCTCCTTGATCTGGCCCTGGAACTGCGGATCGAGCACCTTGGCCGACAGCACGAAGCTGGCCCGCGAGAAGACGTCGTCGGGCATCAGCTTGACGCCCTTGGGCAAAAGGCCATGCACGTCGATGAAGCCCTTGACGGCGCCGAACAAGCCGTCTTTCAGGCCGGATTCGTGGGTGCCGCCGGCCACCGTCGGGATCAGGTTGACGTAGCTCTCGCGCACCGCATGGCCCTCTTCCGTGAAGGCGACGCACCACGACGCGCCCTCGCCCTCGGCGACGTCTTCGCTCTCCTTGCCATCGGCGTGGTGGGCGCCCTCGAAGAGCGGAATCACCGGGTCGGCGGCGAGCGTCTGCATCAGGTAGTCGGCGAGGCCGGCCTTGTACAGCCAGTCGAGTCGCTCGGGCTCGCCTCCGCGCGCCTTCTCGGTCGTGAGCGAGACCTTGACGCCGGGCATCAGGACGGCCTTGCTGCGCAGCAGGTGCATGAGCTCGGCGCGCGGCAGCTCGGCGCTCTCGAAGTAGCGCGGGTCCGGCCAGACGCGGACGCGGGTGCCGCTCCTGCGCTCGCCCGCCGCGGATTTGCGCAGCGCCAGCGGCTCGATCACGTCGCCGCCCGCGAACGCGATGCTCGCCACCTGGCCGGCGCGCCACACCGTCACCTCGAGCCGCGTCGCCAGCGCATTCGTGACGCTGACGCCGACGCCGTGCAGGCCGCCTGAAAAGCTGTAGGCCGCGCCGCTGCCCTTGTCGAACTTGCCGCCCGCATGGAGGCGCGTGAACACGATCTCGACCACGCTGACGCCTTCGTCCGGGTGGATTCCGAACGGAATGCCGCGGCCGTCGTCGTCGACGCTGACCGAGCCGTCGCCATGCAAGGTCACGTCGATCGCCGTGCCGTGGCCGCCGAGCGCTTCGTCGGCCGCGTTGTCGACGACCTCCTGGACGATGTGCAGCGGGCTTTCGGTACGCGTGTACATGCCCGGCCGCTGCTTTACCGGCTCGAGGCCCTTGAGGACGCGGATCGAGGCCTCGCCGTACGCGTCCTTGGGGCCGTTCCTGGGTGGGGTCGCCATGGCGGCGGATGATAGGTGGAGGCTGCAACAATCGATGATGTCCAGCACGATGTCCAGCGCCGCGGCGTACCGGCCGCTCTCGACGGCCCAGGTGCTGCTTTGCGGCGCCGCCATCGTCACCGTCTCGATGGGAATCCGCCACGGCTTCGGGCTCTGGCTGGCCCCCGTCACTGCCGACCGTGGCTGGAGTCGCGAAACCTTTTCGTTCGCTCTTGCCGTGCAGAACCTGGCCTGGGGCCTGGCCGGCCCGGTCGCCGGCGCCATCGCCGACCGCTTCGGCGCCTTTCGTGTGCTGATCGCCGGCAGCCTGCTGTACGCGGCCGGCCTCGTGGCGATGGGCATGGCGACGACCGGTGCGGGCTTTCTCGGCGGTGCCGGGCTGCTGCTGGGCATCGCCCAGTCGGGCACGACCTACGCCGTCGTCTACGGCGTCATCGGCCGCAACATCGCGCCCGAGCGGCGCAGCTGGGCCATGGGCGTGGCGGCTGCGGCAGGCTCGTTCGGCCAGTTCCTCATGGTGCCGATCGAGGGCTTCCTGATCGGCGGCATCGGCTGGCAGAGCGCCCTTTTCGTGCTCGGCGGCATCGCCCTCGTCATCGTGCCGCTGGCGTTCGGCCTGCGCGAGCCGGCGCGCGCCGCAGAGACGGGCAAGCAGCAGAGCATGGGCGCCGCCCTGCATGAAGCCCTCGGCAATCCGAGCTTCCTGCTGCTCACGGCCGGCTACTTCGTGTGCGGCTTCCAGGTCGTGTTCATCGGCGTGCACATGCCGAGCTACCTGAAGGACCACGGCCTGACGCCCGATGTCGCCACCACCGCGCTCGCGCTGATCGGCCTGTTCAACGTCGTCGGCACGTACGTCGCGGGCACGCTCGGCGGCCGCCTGCCGAAGACGTACCTGCTCTCGGGCATCTACACGCTGCGTTCGCTGGTGATCGTGGCCTTCATCACCGCGCCGCTGTCGGCGTGGAGCGTGTACGCATTCGCGGCAGCGATCGGATTCCTGTGGCTGTCGACGGTGCCCCTCACCAACGGCATCGTCGCCACGATCTTCGGCGTGCGCTACCTGTCGATGCTCGGCGGCTTCGTCTTCCTGAGCCACCAGCTCGGCAGCTTCCTCGGCGTCTGGCTGGGCGGCAAGCTCTACGACATGACCGGCAGCTACGACATCGTCTGGTGGATCGCAGTGGCGCTCGGCGTCTTCGCCGCCCTCGTCAACCTGCCGGTCCGCGAGCGACCCGTGCTGAGGCCGGCACTGGCATGAAGGCGCGCCGTGTTCTCGCCTGGGCCGCAGTGGCCGTGGCGCTGGCGGGCGTGTTCACCGCGTACCGGAGCCCCGAACTGGCGGTCGACCTCGCGAACCGACTCTGGAGCTGCTTTTAGATGAACGACGTCATCGTCGTCACGGGCGCTTCCGATGGCATCGGCGCCGAACTGGCGCGGCAGTGGTCGACGCGTGGCGCCGGCGTGGCGCTCGTCCTGGCGGCGCGCAGCGTCGACAAGCTCGAGGCGGTGGCGGCCGAATGCCGCAGCCGTGGCGCGGCGGTGCTCGTGCAGCGCTGCGATGTCGGCGTCCAGGCCGACTGCATCGGATTGATGGCAGCGGCCGTGGCGACCTTCGGCCGCATCGACACGCTCGTCAACAACGCCGGCATGTCGGCGCACGCGCGTTTCGACGAGGTGCGCGACCTCGGCTGGTACGAGACGCTGATGCGCATCAATCACTGGGGCGCGGTCTGGTGCACGCACGCAGCGCTGGCCGAGCTGGTCAGGTCGCGCGGTCGCATCGTCGCCATCGCCAGCGTCGCCGGGCTCATCGGCGTGCCCGGCCGCACCGCGTACAGCGCCACCAAGTTCGCAATGGTCGGCTTCTTCGAGGCGCTGCGCACCGAGCTGGCCGGCGTGGGCGTGAGCGTCACGATCGCCTACCCCGGCGTCGTCGCCACACAAACACGCCACCGAGGCTTCGGCGCCGATGGAAGGCCGGCCGGCAAGAGCGGCCTCGACGAGAGCGGCGCCATGAGCGTCGCGGCCTGCGCACGGTTCATCGTCGCGGGCACGGCCGCGCGCAGCCGCAACATCATGATGAGCAGGCGTGACCGGTTCGGCCTCTGGCTGAAATTGCTGGCGCCGAAGATCGTGGACAAGATGGCCATCGCCGCGCTGAAGCGCGACCCGCACGCGTGACGGCGCCTTCGGCCTGGGTCGTGCGCTGGGCTCATCTCGTCGCGCCCGGTGGCACGGTGCTCGACGTCGCCGCCGGCAGCGGCCGCCACAGCGCCTACTTCGCAGCCCGCGGCCATGCGGTCACGGCCGTCGATCGCGACGCCGCCGCGTTGGCCGCGGTGGCGCT
>JBDTCA010000386.1:0-7164 GCA_039923815.1 Caldimonas sp.
ACGGCGGCCTGTTCAGCTCGCTCAACGTGCGCGAGAACGTCGGCCTGCCGCTGCGCGAGCACAGCAGCCTCGACGACGCGCTGATCGACGACATCGCCGAATGGAAGCTCTCGCAGACGGGCCTGCCGCCCGATGCCGGCCTGAAGCGCCCCGGTGAGCTCAGCGGCGGCATGCTCAAGCGCGCTTCGCTGGCGCGGGCGCTCGCCCTCGATCCCGAATTGCTGTTCCTCGACGAGCCCACTTCGGGGCTGGACCCTGCGAGCTCGGCCGGTGTCGACGAGCTGATCCTGCGCACGCACGCCCTTTACGGGCTGACGATCGTGATGGTCACGCACGACCTCGATCTGCTCTGGCAGGTAAGCCACCGCGTGGCCGTGCTCGGCGAAGGCCGGGTCGTGGCGACCGGCTCGATGACTGAGCTCTCGCACGACGCGCACCCGATCGTGCGCGCCTATTTCACGGACCCGAAGGCGACGCAGACGGACGGGGCCGAGGGCGCGCGCGAAACCCGGAAGCACGTGCGCGATCCCGCCAAGGAGCCAGCGTGGACGACAAGGTGAACTACACGCTTGTCGGCGTCTTCGTGCTCGGCCTGGGCGCCGCGCTCGTCGTCGCCGTGCTGTGGCTGGCGGCCGGCCTCAGCACGCAGAAGAAGTACGACCCGTACCAGTCGATCATCAAGGAATCGGTTGCCGGCCTGAGCATCGCCGCGCCGGTCAAGTACCTCGGCGTCGACGTCGGCAAGGTCAGCGGGATCGCGATCGATCCCCAGAATTCGCGTCAGGTGCTCCTGAAGCTCCAGATCGAGCACGGCACGCCGGTCAAGCAGGACACCGAGGCGGTGCTCAAGAGCCAGGGCCTGACCGGCATCTCCTACATCGAGCTCAGCGGCGGCAGTGCGGGCTCGGCGCCGCTGCTCGCGACCGACGAGGTACCGGTGCCGCTCATCCGCTCCAAGCCTTCGTTGAGCGCGCGCCTGGAAGACGTGCTCACGACCGTGCTGGCCAACGTGAACCGGACATCGGCCAACGTCGACGCGGTGTTCGACGCCGACAACCGGGCCGCGCTCAAGCAGGTGCTTGCCGACACCGCCAGCCTCGCCCACGCGCTGGCCGCGCAGCAGGGCACGATGACGGCCGGCATCGCCGACGCCGCCCGCACCGCGAAGAACGCCGCTCGGGTCAGCGACCAGATCGGGCCGGCCATTGCGCGCATTGCCAAGAGCGCGGACGCCCTCGCCAGGATGGGCAGCGACGTGTCGCGCACCAGCGACGGCGTCGGGCGCACCGTGGACGCGGCGGCCAGCGGCGTGCTGCAGATGAAGAGCGAGACGCTGCCCGAGCTGCAGCGCCTGATCGGCGAGTTGAACTCGCTGGCGGTTTCGCTGCGTCAGCTGAGCGAACAGACCGAGCGCAACCCGGGCAGCCTGATCCGCGGTGCGCCGCAACGGCGGCCGGGCCCCGGAGAACAGGTGCGACCATGAAATCTGGAACCCTCTTCGTCGACGCATCTCGGCGGCGCGGTGCCCGATGGCTCGCCTTGCTGGCGCTGGCCTTGCTGGCCGCGTGCGGCTCGCTGCTTCCCAAGCCGCCCGCACAACCGGCGCTGTACGTGCTCGACGACCAGGCGGCCACCGCGGCTGATTCCGCCGCGAAGCCGCCACCGATCACGGCGATGGCCACGCTCCTGGTCGACGCACCGCGCGCCGCCCCGGGCTACGACACTCGGCAGATCGCCTACGTTCGCAAATCCAGCCAGCTCGAGTACTTCGCCTTCAGCGAGTGGGTACAGCCTCCGGCGATGATGCTTGCGCCGATGCTGGTCCGTGCGATCGAGCACACCGGCGCATTTCGCGCCGTGGTTCGTGCGCCGACTTCGGTGTCGGGTGACTTGCGCCTAGAGACCGAACTCGTCCGGCTGCATCAGGTGTTCAGCGACTCGCCCAGCCGCGTGCGCCTGACGGTGCGCGCCGTGCTCATCGACACCGCGACGCGCCGCGTGATCGCGTCCCGCGAGTTCGACGAGGAAGCGGCGTCAGCGAGCGACGATCCCGCGGGCGGCGTCATGGCCGCCAACCAGGTCGGGCGCCGCGTTGCCGCCGAAGTGGCGGCGTTCTGCGCGCAGGCGTTGGCGAGCCGGAAGTAGGGTGCGAGTCAGGTCGCAGCAGATGCCCTGCGTCCGTTCTGGGCAGCGTCGAGGCCCGGCTCAGGCCGCTGAATGCGCGAGGTCGACGCTGTAGAGGACTTGCGTGGCGTCGTCCGGATCTCGCTCGTGACGGAAATGCAGGTGTTCCGCGAACTTGCGCATCGACGTGTTGTCGGCCGCGTCGCTGGAGTGCATCTGCCCGATGCCGCGCGAGCGAGCGATGGCAATGAGCCGCGCCACCAGCAGCGTTCCCAGCCCCTTGTTCTGCCACTCGTCGGCGACGGCCACGGCGAGCTCGCAGTCGTGTCCGTCGGGCCGGGCGGAGAAGCGGGCGACGCCGATCTCGCGCGTGGTGCCGGCGACCTCGATCGTGGCGACGTAGGCGGCATCCGTCGTGTTGTCGATGGTTGTCATCTGCTTGAGCAGCGCCTCGCTGGGTGTGCGCATGGTGTCGAGGAAGCGGAAGCGTCGCGAGGTCGGCGACAACGCCTCGATGAACTGGCGCTCGAGTTCGACATCGTTCTCGTGGATCGGCCGGATCCGCACGCGCGTGCCGTCCTTGAGAGCTGCTTCAGCGCCCGCGCTGGAGGTGCTCGATTCGCCTTGCGCAGTGGAAGTGACCATGTCTTCTCCTCGTCGTACGTGACTTCACCACGCTACGGCGGTGGGAGTGGCGCGTCTGTGCGCCATCGCACAGCGGGCTCTTCGGGTCAGATTACCGGCCGCGCGCTTTCGCTGGACCGATCGCTCAGGCCTGATCGCCGGAAAGCAGCTCCGCATACGACTTGCGATCGGTCGCGAAGCACGTGCAGGCGGCGGCTTCCAGCCCGGAACGGTCGAGCACGGTGAGCCGGCCTCGCTCATATTCGATCAGCCCGGCGCGTTGCAGCGCGCCAGCGGCCGCGGTGATGCCGACCCGGCGCACGCCCAGCATGAACCCCATGAACTCCTGCGTCATGCTGAACGTGTCGCTGCGTGCCCGGTCCTGGCTCATCAGCAGCCAGCGGGCGAGTCGCGGCTGGATCTCGTGATAGCGGGCGCATCCGGCCGACGTCGCCAGCTGGGTCATCAGGACATAGACATAGAGGCCGATCTCCCGTCGCAGCGCAGCACTGCGCTCGAGCTCCTCGAGAAAAGCCGGTGCCTCGCAGCGCCAGGCCGAGCCCGCGCCTTGCACCAGGGCGTGCAGAGGTGCCGCGGTCACGCCGAGCGACAGCTGGGCACCGAGCATGCCTTCCCGTCCGACCATCCCGACCTCGAGTCCCACTTCACCGCTGACGACGGTCAGCAGCGACACGAAGCTTTCGATGGGGAAATAGACGTGGGTGACGGGGTCGTCCGGCGTGGCCAGGACCTGAGACAACACGAGGTCCACGGAGGTGCACCGGGACAGGAGGCGCCGACGGTCGGCAGCGGGCAGGCGTTGGATCAGGTGATTTTCGATAAGGCTTCAGCGCGGTGGCCCGCGATCTCGTGTGCGAGGGTGGACGGCAGATCGAGAAAGCCTGTGCCGGGACTTCGTTGTAAGGGATCCGGCGCTGGCCGTCCGTACGCCATCGCACACTAGGCGGCGCAAGGTCGACTCAGACGCGGCTGCGGGTGACGGTAAGGAGAACCGCAGCGATCCGGTCTGCGCCGGCATAGGCGGGCTCGAGCAATTCCTCGCCGAACACGTCGGGGTCGAGCTCGCGGTAATGCCAGTCGACGCTGCTGCCATGCAGGCGTTCTGCAACCAGGTCATGGAAGCGGTCGATGCCACCGCAGACGGCGGTGCCGGTGTAGAGCAGGAGCGTGCCGCCGGGTGCCAGGCGTGTGGAGGCCAGCGTGGCGATGTCGAGCGACAGACCCTCGCCGAGGCCGCCGCCGCCATGCCGGTAGACGCGCTCGCCGGGATCGAGCAGATAGGGCGGGTTGGCGACGATGAGATCGAACTGGCCGGCGACGGCCGAGAGCAGGTCCGAGCGCTGTGTCGTCAGGTTCGTCGCTCCGGCCAGTCGCGCGGCGAGCCGGGTGTAGCGAAGCGCCTGCTCGTTGATGTCGACGCCGACGACCTCGGCCTCGGGTCGGGCGAGCGCGACCAGCAACGCGCCCGGCCCGGCGCCGCAGCCGATGTCGACGGCACGCCGCACGTCTGCGTGTCCGGCGGCGAGATGAGCCGTGATGGCGGTCCCGAATCGACAGGTGTCGGGGCCGAAGAACACCGAGTCGGCGGCGGTCGTGGGATAGGCGGAATGCAGGTACAGGGAGCCGGCCAGGGTCGAGAAACGAATGGCCGAGCGCCAACCGTCTTCGTGGGTGTCGAGCACGCCGGCCGCATCCATCCAGTCGACCCATTCGGTCGCGAGCAGCCCCGACCTGAAGGGCCGGCTCCAGCCGAACACGTCGGCGATCGAGCGCGCCCACTCGTTGCCGGCGCGGCCATTGACGCGTGCGTGGGTCGCAGGCGTGACCGTCGTGAAGCGGTAGCCGCTCGCCTGCAGGGCACCGCCGAGTTGCAGGAGCGCTGCGTCGCCATCGGCGACGCCGGCAACGGTGCTCATCGCCCGATCAGGTCTGAACAGATGCGGGTCGCGAGCAGGCCAGCCGGCGACGGATGGTTCGCCGGCGACATGAAGCCACGCAGGAGCGCCAAGGCCGTGGCCGTGTCGGTGACGTAGCCGACGCGCTCGGCGAGCGCCCGGATGTCGTCGTCGACGCGCGCGTTGGCGGTTGCGAGGTGACGGCGGATGGTCTGGGCGGCGCTCGCACGATGCGGGTGCAGCGGCGCGGTGCGGATCGCGCCGGGCGCGTCGGCTCCTGCATCGGCCGCTGCGCCGGACGCGCTCGACGCTGCCGCGGCCGCGATGGCGGATCGTCGCAGCCAGCCGACGTGGGTCGGCTGCGCCGCGACCGCGATGCCGTCCAGAGATCCGTCGGCGATCCAGTCGCTGATCAGTTGCGTCTCGTAGTCGTCGAAGACTCCGAACATGGGCGCCCGCTCGTCTTTGAGCAGATGCCAGAAGCGGCTCTGGCTCGGGTCGGCACCACGGCGGATCCAGCCTGCGGCGACCAGCGCGGCCAGGAACGCCGGAATGCCGCCCGGCTCGGCGAGCCAGTCGCTGACGGCGCGCCCGCCGATGCGGCAGGCGCCCGAATGCAGCTCGGCACCGATGCGGGCCTTGTCGGCCAGCACCGACTCCAGCTCATGGTCGAGGTCGAAGGAATCGATTGCAGCCGCCGTGCCCATGCCGACGTCGTTCAGCATGAACCCGACCCGCAGGCGCCGATAAAACGCATCCGCGTCGCCCGCGCGCGGCAGGCTGTCGAGGGCGGCCTGGAGCGCGCGCCGCGCATGGCCCGTCGAGGCGTTGTCGATCGTGACGTGCAGGCTGAAGTAGTAGGGGTCGAGACCCAGCTCGGCCAGCTCGTGGGCGGAGATGGGCAGATGCAGCGGCAACTGCTCGTAGCCCAGGGTGAAGCCGATCACCTCCGGCAGGAACTCCCGGGCGTGATGGGCGAGCGACAGCTGGATCGCGCCCTGCACGTAATGGGCGTCGTCGAGATCGTTCCAGCGGTCGGCGCCGTGCTGTGACAGCAGCTGCCGGTAGAGCAGCACGTGATGCTGTTCCGGCACGCCGTAGCCGAGCTCCTCCAGGTAGATCCGCACCAGCGGGGCGAGACGAAAGTCGTTCCAGCGCGGCAACAGGCCGTAGAGCCAGGCGCCATCGACCAGCTTGGTGGGCGCCACCGATTTCAGGAAGTGCAGCGCATGCGACCGGCTGCGGAAGAAGCGCCGCGGCGCCCCGGCCCGGCGGTCATCGAGATAACCGCGGTAGGCACCGGTCGTCGCCCGGTGCTCGCTCTCGAGCCACGACTTCAAGGCCCGCGGATCGCCCGGGATGTCGCTTTGGATGCCGGCGGCCGATTCGAGCATCTGGCCGAGGAAGGAACGCGACGTCGATTGCGTCACCTCGTCGATGGCGCCGAGCTCGCTGCCATGCTCGCCGAGCAGGGCAGCGTAGACGTGCCGGGCACCGACCCACTTGTGGGGGAGACCGGACTTCGAGCGTGAAACGGTTTGCAGGGGAAGAGGCACGGAGGTGGCCGGGATGAGGCAATGGCCTCGTCGGGCAAAGCTCATGCCCACCTTGACGCGCGATGCTTCGCAGCTTCCCGCCCGGCTGTTCACGGCGCCTGGCCGTTGCCTGCTTGCGTCTCTGTGCTGGCGTCCCGCGGTCGCCACCAGGTGGGCAACAGGGCGCGGATTTCCGGGTCGGCAAAACGATCGTCGACCAGGTGCAGCGTGCCGCGGTCGGTCGAGGTGCGGATCACACGCCCGGCCGCCTGCACGACCTTGCGCAGGCCCGGGAACAGATAGGCGTAGTCGTAGCCCGAGCCGAAGCTGGCCTGCAGGCGGCGCCGCACCTCCTCGTTGACGGCGTTCATCTCCGGCAGGCCCAGGGTGGCGATGAAGGCGCCGATCAGCCTGCTGCCCGGCAGGTCGATGCCTTCGCCGAAAGCGCCGCCGAGCACCGCGAAGCCCACGCCACGGCCGCCAGCGACGAAACGCTGCAGGAATGAAGTTCGCGTCTCGTCGTTGCCGCTGCGCACCTGCAGCCAGCACGGCACGTCGGGGTGCTGCGATGAGAAATTGGCCGCGGCACGCTCCATGTAGTCGAAGCTGCTGAAGAACGCCAGGTAGTTGCCTGGCTCGCGGCCGTACTGCTCGGCCATCAGTGCGGCGATCGGCGCCAGCGAGTCGTGGCGCCGCCGCCATCGCGTCGAGATGTGGACGTGGGTGCGGACGTCGAGCTGGCCAGCCTCGAATGGCGTCTCGACCTCGAGCCATGCCGCGTGGGCATCGAGCCCGAGCATGTCGGCGTAGAAGCGCGGCGGCGAAAGGGTCGCCGAAAAGAACACGCTCGCTGCAGTTGCCGCATGCCGCGCCTTCAGGAACGGCGCCGGCACGATGTTGCGGATGCAGAGGCGGGCCTGTCCCGATGCGCCTGTTTCGGACACCTCGGCGATCGAGACATCGAA
>JBDTCA010000387.1:0-14118 GCA_039923815.1 Caldimonas sp.
GATGGGTTGCCCGGCGCGCAGATAGCCGGGTGCGCACACCGGTAACAGCTGACATTCGAAAAGAACCTCCGAGCGCAATGGCGCCCACTGACCCTGCCCCCACTTGATAGACAGATCGACTCGCCGCACATCGTATTGCTCGTGCGGGAGTGCGTGGTAGATGCGCAAGTCGATTTCTGGATACCGGGCCCAGAACCAGTGCAGGCGGCGCGCCAGCCATCGAGAGCCAAAAGAAGGCGTGACCTGCACGGTGAGGGTCGACTTGAACTCGCCCTGCGCGTGCACCTCGCGTAGCGTCGTGTTGATGTCGCGAAACGCATTCGAGATGGTGGCATACAGCCGCTCACCGGCTTCGGTGAGTGCGACCTTGCGGTGCGCTCGCTCGAAAAGCCGCACGCCTACGGCGTCTTCAATCTGCCGGACCTGATGGCTTACGGCCGCCTGCGTCACGCAAAGTTCCTGCGCCGCCAGTGTGAAGCTGCTCTTGCGGGCCGTGGCTTCGAACGCGCGCAACGCATTTAGATTCGTCAGTGGGGTCGCCATGCCAACGAGTCTATTAAATCCACTAATCCCTCTAGCAAAAAACGATCACTTGTCATGGTGCCGAACCGCGGTTGACACTGAGTTGTTCCCTGCGTTGCACGCGTTTCGTTTGAAGGATGGCTCTCGCGCATGACAAACCCGACCTGCGTTTACCCGTACATCCCGAACTCCGTCCCGGAGGTGAAGGCAAGGATGCTGGCGGCCATCGGCGCCGCATCGATCGAAGAGCTCTACGCGGACATTCCGGTCGAGCTGCGCCTGCAGCGCCCTCTCCAGCTTCCCGAGCCCTTTGTTTCTGAACACGGACTCAAGCGTCACGTGCAATCGCTGTTGGCGAAGAACAAGCCATGCAGCGAGGCGCTGAGCTTTCTGGGAGGCGGCTGTTATCAACATCATGTTCCGGCAGTCTGCGACGAGATCAACGGCCGAAGCGAGTTCCTCACCGCCTATGCCGGCGAACCTTACGACGACGCCGGCCGCTTCCAGGCCCTGTTCGAGTACGCCAGCATGATGGGCGAGCTGCTCGAGATGGAGGTCGTCAGCATCCCGACCTTCGACGGCCACCAAGCCGCGGCCACCGCGGTGCGCATGGCGGGCCGCCATACCGGACGCAGAGTGGTGTTGGTGGGCGAGCATGTCAGTCCCGACAAATGGTCGGTGATGGTCAATTACGGGCGAAGCGACCTCGATTTCCGTCGCGTTCGCTTCCATGACACGACCGGAAGCCTAGACCTCGACCACCTGGCGACTCTGCTGGGTGACGACGTCGCCTGTCTCTTCATTGACAACCCGTCCTATCTCGGTGTGATTCAGGATGGCCCAGCCATCTCGGCCGCTGTGCATGCCTGTGGAGCGCTGCTGGTGGTCGGTGTCGATCCCAGTTGTCTCGGCGTCATCGCACCCCCGGCCTCCTATGGCGCCGACATTGCATGCGGCGATATCCAGCCGCTGGGCATGCACATGAGTTTCGGAGGAGGGCATGGCGGTTTCATTGCCACCCACGACGACGCGGCGTTGGTGATGCAGTATCCGTCCCGGCTGTTCGGCCTCGCACCGACCCGAGTACCCGGTGAATACGGCTTTGGTGACGTCGCCTACAGCCGCACGTCGTTCGACAAGCGCGAGGATGGCAATGAATTCGTGGGCACTGCCGCGGCTCTGTGGGGCATCACGGCGGGCGTGTACATGGCATTGATGGGTCCTCAGGGCATGCGCGAATTGGCTCACACCGTGATCTGCCGTAACGCCTACGCCAAGCAGCGCTTGGCTCTGTTGCAAGGGGTGCGGATCCCTCACGCGGGTCAGGTGCATTTCAAAGAGTTCCTTGTCAATTTCGATCAGAGCGGCAAGTCGGTGAAAACCATCAACCGTGGGTTGCGGGCGCTGGGCATTTTTGGTGGCCACGATCTCAGCCGCGATTTCCCTGATCTGGGACAGAGCGCTCTTTACAGCTTTACCGAGGTGCACAGCGAAGACGACGTCGCCACGCTTTGCAACGCACTGGCGACGGTACTTCAGCAATGACCGCACCCATTCAGAACATCTCCGCACACCGATTTACAGGCGGTCGCGCCAATCTGCGGCGATATCACCAGGCACGCTGGGACGAGCCCGTCATCTTCGAGTTGTCGCAGCGCGGCGAGCGCGGCGTGTTGGTGCCCGAGCTCGAGCGAGCTGTAGCAGCGGTCACTGGGGACGCTCTGGCCGCGCTCCCGCCCGGCATGAAGCGACAGCACGCTCCGGATCTGCCCGAAATGTCGCAGAACCGAGTGTTGCGGCATTACTTGCGCTTGTCGCAGCAGACCCTGGGTGCCGACCTGAACGTTGACGTCGGGCAGGGTACCTGCACCATGAAATACAACCCGAAGGTCAACGAGCAGCTTGCGCGTGACCCCCGAATGTCGGAGTTGCATCCGCTGCAGGATCCCGAGACCGTGCAGGGTTTGCTGCACGTGTTCCATCAGGTCTGCGAAATCATGAAAGAGGTGTCCGGCATGGATGCGGTGTCGCTGCAGGCGCGCAGCGGATCGCAGGCGATCTACGGCAACTTTGCAGTTTTGCGGGCCTACCAAGAGAACGTCGGCACCGCTGCCGCGCGCGACGAAGTCATCACGACGGTCTTTTCCCACCCATCGGACGCGGCCTGTGCCAAGCTGCTGGGCTACAAGGTCACCACCTTGTATCCGGACGCCGACGGCTACCCCGACCTGGACGCGCTCCGCGCCGCCTTGTCGCCGCGTACCGCGGCGCTGATCATCACCAACCCGGAAGACACCGGCATCTTCAATTCGAAGATTCGCCAGTTCACTGATCTCGTTCGGGCAGCGGGCGGCGTGAACATTTACGACCAGGCCAACGCGAATGGCTTGCTGGGCATTACACGAGCGCGCGAGGCGGGCTTTGACATGTGCCACTTCAACCTGCACAAGACTTTTGCAACGCCTCACGCCTGCGGCGGGCCCGCGGTGGGCGCCATGTGCGTCACCCATGTGTTGGAGCGATTTCTGCCGTCACCGAAAGTGGTACTGAGAGACGGGACCTATACGGTCGAGGATGGTGGCCCGGATTCGATCGGCAAGATCTCGTCGTTCATGGGTACCGGCAGCATCGTGCTTCGCGCCTATGCCTGGGCTATGAACCTCGGCGCGGCCGGGCTGCGCGAGGTTGCAGAGATCGCCGTCCTCAACAACAACTATGTGATGGGCGAGATGCTGAAGATCGCAGGCCTGAGCGCGCCCTACGCGCTGGGCAAGCGGCGGATTGAGCAAGTGCGCTACAGCTGGCAGAAGCTGCATGCCGACACTGGCATCCATTCGGAGCAGATCGGTATCCGCGCCGCCGATTTCGGCGTGCACTATTGGACCAGCCACCATCCCTTCGTGGTGCCTGAGCCAGCGACGATCGAGCCCACCGAGTCCTATTCGCAGGCCGACCTGGACGAGTTCGTCGACGTGATGCGTCATGTCGCGCACGAGGCTTACACCGATCCCGAGAAGGTGCGTTCTGCGCCGCACTGCTGTCCGGTGCATGCAATCGACGGCACCGCCCTGGACGATCCGGCGCGGTGGGCCATTACCTGGCGCGGCTACCAGCGCAAGCTGCGCGAACAAGAGGCACGGTAGACGGCATGAACTGGCGTGTCGGGCTCATCGTCAACGCGGTCGCGGGGGTGGGTGGTCCCACCGCGCTGCGCGGCAGCGATGGCGTGGCCGCAGAGGCGCTCGCGTTGGGAGCCGAGCCCCAAGCGTTGGCACGGGCCGCCGAGGCGCTGCGGGCGATGCACGAACTCAAGCCGCAGCTGACCCTCATCACGGGTTCGGGATCGCTAGGTGCAGACGCCGCCCAGGCTGCCGGCTGGTCGAGCGAAATCGTCTATCGAACGTCCGTGCCCAGTTCGGCCGAAGACAGCGCCGCGTTGGCGCGGCGGCTTTCCCTCATGCAGGTCGATCTGCTGCTGTTCGCCGGCGGCGACGGCACCGCCCGAGACGTGGTCGAGTGCGTCGGCGACACCCTCCCGGTGCTGGGTATTCCCGCCGGCGTCAAGATGTATTCCGGCGTGTTTGCAACCACGCCGGCCGCTGCCGGCACGCTCGCGCTTCGATATCTGCGCTCGCACTTGCGCCGCACTCGGCAGTGCGAGGTGATGGACCTCGACGAGAGTGACTTGCGTCGTGACCGGATCGAGCCCAGCTTGTTCGGCTACGCATCCTCACCGGAAGACCCGCGCTTGTTGCAGGGAAAGAAGATTCGCTCGCCGGCAGGTGACAGTCAACAGATGCAGGCCATCGCCGCCAGCGTCATCGAATCCATGGATCCGCAAAGGCTCTACCTGATCGGGCCAGGTTCGACCACCTGGGCTGTCAAACAAGGATTGCAGGGGCAGGCATCGATGTTAGGTGTCGATGCCTACGTCGGCCAACGTCTCGTGCTGAAGGACGCCACGGCGGCCGCGCTCACGGAGTTGACCCACGAGCGGGCGGCCCACGCCATCGTGACCTGCATCGGCGGCCAGGGTCACATCTTCGGCCGTGGCAACCAGCAGTTCAGTCCTGAAGTCGTACGCCGGATTGGCCGCCGACGGGTTTCCGTACTGGCAACCCCGGCCAAGCTGATGTCCTTGGCCGGCCGTGCATTCATCGCCGATCTGGACGATGCAGCCGCTGCCGCCGAGATGACGGGGCATGTCGAGGTCATCAGCGGATATCAAAGCAAGGCGTTCTACCGCTGCGAAGCGTTCTAGTGTTCCGAAAAACCGAAGTGTCGAGGAGACTCTGATGAAGCAACTGTTGAAATTCCTGGGAAGAGCGGCGTTATGCTTTGCCGTGGCGGCAGGCGCAGCGCTGCCCGCCGCAGCACAGCAACGGGGTGGCACGCTCAACATGATCGTCAACCCCGAGCCTCCGACCCTGATGCTCGGACTCAATCAGTTGAGCGGCGTGCAGATGATCGGCGGCAAGATCTATCAAGGTTTGCTGACGTACGACAGCAATCTGAATCCGCAGCCCGGCTTGGCGAAATCCTGGACGGTTTCTGATGATGGCTTGACTTACACCTTCAAGCTTCAAGACGGCGTGAAATGGCATGACGGCAAGCCATTCACGTCCGCCGACGTCGTATTCACCACGACCAAATTCCTGCCTGAAGTGCACTCGCGCGCGCGCAACAACTTCGGCCACGTCGCTTCGGTGACGGCGCCCGATGCGTCCACCGTGGTGTTCAAGATGAAGGAGACGTTCGCGCCATTTCTGGGATCGTTCGAGGTTTCGAGCGCGCCCATGGTGCCGCGTCACATCTACGAAGGCACAGATTTCAAAACCAATCCGGCGAACCAGACACCGATCGGCACCGGACCCTTCAAGTTGAAGGAGTGGAAGAAGGGTGCGTATATCCACCTGGTTCGAAATGACAGCTACTGGAAGCCGGGCTTGCCTTACCTGGACGACATCTACTTCCAAGTGATACCGGACTCAGCTTCCCGTGCCGTCGCGCTCGAAAGCGGGAAAGTCGATGTATCCAGCTTCAGCGACATCGAGCTTTTCGATGTGAATCGATTCAAGAGTAACCCGGCCTTCGAAGTCACCAACAAGGGCTACGAGTTCCTGTCGCCGCTGGCGTGGATCGAGTTCAACGATCGCAACAAGCCGATGAGCGACAAGCGTTTCCGCCAAGCCGTCATGTATGCGCTCGATCGCGGCTTCATCCGCGACAAGATCTGGTTCGGCCACGCCAAGGTCGCGACCGGGCCGGTGTCGAGCGCAACGCGCTTCTACGAGCCCGATGTAAAGCAGTACAGCTTGGACCTGAAGAAGGCCGATGCGCTGCTCGACGAGATGGGGCTGGTCAAGGACAAGGACGGGGTGCGTGCCACCATCAAGCTGTTGGGCCTGCCTTATGGCGAGACATGGAATCGCCTCAATGAATATGTCCGGCAGTCGTTGAGCAAGGTGGGTTTGCGAGTGGTGATCGAATCGACCGATGCCGCCGGCTGGACCCAACGGCTGGCGAACTGGGACTTCGAGATGCTGGTCAGCTATCTGACTCAGTACGGCGACCCGGCTCTGGGCGTGGCTCGTACCTACATCTCGTCGAACATCAAGAAGGGTGTGCCGTATACCAACACCTCGGGCTACAGCAACCCGCGCGTCGATCAACTGTTCGCCGAGGGCGCCTCAGCCGTCAAAGACGACGATCGCAGGCGCTTCTACTCCGAGGTCCAGAAGATCCTCGTCGAGGACGTGCCTTTGGCGTGGTTGATCGAGATCAAATTTCCGACCATCTACAACAAGCGCGTGCACAACCTCGTGACCACCGGAATCGGTGTCAACGAGAGTTTTGACATCGTCTATCTCACGAAGTGATGGGCGTGCGCCGCCTGTCGACCTGGGTCATTCAATGAAGGTCTTCTTCAGCGAGGCTCACGCTCGCCACCAGCCGCAGGCGTTTCTGAAGGCCGGGCGGCCGGCACCAAATCCAGAGATTGCGGCACGCGCCAGTGCGATTGCCGAAGCTCTGCGCGATGGTGGTTTCGAGCTGACGGCGCCAACGGACCAAGGTCTGGATCGGGTGCTGGCCGTTCACGACGAGGGGCTGGTGCAGTTTCTTGCCACTGGGCACGCGGCCTGGTCGCGACTTCCAGGCTCGGGTGCGGAAATCGTGCCTAACGTGCATCCGGGTAACCGATTCAGACACCGGCCCGACAGCATCGTGGGACAGGCAGGGTTCTATATGCAGGACACGGCCTGCCCGATCGCAGAGGGCACCTGGGAGGCAGCGTTGAGCGCCGCTCACAGTGCGATCGACGCTGCGCTGTGGGTGGTGGCCGGCTCGCCGGCGGCCTATGCTCTGTGTCGCCCGCCAGGTCATCACGCCACGCGAGAGCAAGCAGGAGGGTTCTGCTATCTCAACAACGCCGCCATCGCGGCGCAGACGTTGCGCGAGCGCTTCGACCGAGTCGCCGTTCTCGACATCGACGTGCACCACGGAAATGGGACGCAAGACATCTTCTACGACCGCGGCGACGTGCTCGTCGCTTCCATCCATGGCGACCCGAACGGCTTTTACCCGTTCTATTCCGGGACGACGTCGGAATGCGGCGAAGGCGAAGGACGAGGCTGCAATGTCAACGTTCCGTTCGTGTTCGGTGGTGGCGACGCAGACGTGGCGCCTGCGCTGGACACTGCACTGGCCGCCGTGCGCGACTACGCACCGCAGGCGCTGGTCGTGTCGCTGGGCTTCGACGCCCACGAGAAGGACCCGCATGGCGCCCACCGCGTGTCCACGCGCGGTTTTCTCGCCATGGCAGATTCGATCGCCAGTTTGGGGTTGCCCAGCGTACTGATACAGGAAGGTGGCTATCTCCACGACGAACTCGGCTCCGTGGCGCGTGACTTCCTTCGCGTCTATGCCGGTCGCAGTCAAGGGTAAGGGGATGCCTGCCCTGGCCCCAGTCATGGCCGATAAACCCGACAACCCCGCGTCTTGAAGCTGCGTTCGCTCGCGTTTCGATGCGCCAAGGCCGTGGTCGTCGTGGCCTTGATTGCGGTCATGAACTTTTTCCTCGTGCGTATGGCGCCCGGTGACCCGGCGCAAGTCATGGCGGGGCAGTCAGGGGCCACCGACGAGAAGTACATGGCGCAATTGCGGCAGGAATTCGGCCTTGACCAGCCGTTGCTGACCCAGCTGGGCCTGTACGCGAAGCGCCTTGTGCACCTCGATCTGGGCTACTCCCACCGGCAGCAACAACCGGTGCTCACCTTGATCCTGGAGCGGCTGCCTGCCACCTTGCTGCTGACCGGCTGCGCCTTCATGTTGTCGGTGACGATCGGCGTGCTGCTGGGGATGCTGTCTGCGTACCGAGTCGGAAGTTGGACCGACACCGCGATATCTGCCGCCGCGTTACTGTTCTACGCCACACCCATCTTCTGGTCGGGCCTGCTCCTGGTGCTGATATTTTCTGTCGCTTTGAACTGGCTGCCGGCCTACGGGTATTCATCGATCGGCGTCACGATGACGACCCCGCAGGCGGTGCTTGACGTCGCCCGGCACGCCATCCTGCCGGTGACCACCTTGTCCTTGTTCTATGTCGCCATCTATGCACGGCTGGCGCGGGCCTCGATGCTGGAGGTGAGCCGGCTCGACTTTGTCAAGACGGCTCGCGCGAAGGGTTTGCCCGAGCGCGTGGTGATGGTGCGGCATGTGCTGCGCAACGCGCTTCTGCCCGTCATCACCTATGCCGGCATTCACGCGGGGGGCTTGATCGGTGGCTCCATCGTGGTCGAAACCATCTTCGCCTGGCCGGGTGTGGGCCGCCTCGCGTTCGAGGCGGTCGGCCAGCGTGATTACGGGGTCCTGCTTGGCGTCTTCTTCGTCATCTCCGTGATCGTGGTGAGCGTCAACCTGTTGACCGACTTCGTCTACGCGCTGGCCGACCCGAGGATCGAATTGGGATGAACCCGCCGCGCTCGCCCCATTCGATTTACCAGAAGAAGCCCATCCATTCGAGAGGCTCGAGGGACTCGATATGAAGGGCGTGCTATTCAGCTATGCGCGGACCAAAGGCGGCTTGTTCGGCCTGGTCATCCTGCTTGCTGTGATCTTCATGGCCGCCACTGCGCGCTGGTTCTTTCCCGGCAGCCCATGGGAGATTGTGGGTGCGCCGTTCGAGCCGCCGTTGAGCGATGGGCTTTTACTGGGCAGCGACATGCTGGGGCGCAACGTCGCCGCGGGCATAGCCCACGGCGCATATGTATCGCTGCTGATCGGCGTGGTTTCGACGGCGGCCGCGCTTGTGCTCGGCATCACCGTGGGTGCCATTGCGGGTTACGTGGGTGGCTGGGTCGACCAGCTGCTGGTCGGTTTCATCGAATTCTTCCAAACCATTCCGAGCTTTGTGCTGGCCATCGTGCTGGTGGCCATCTTCAATCCCAGCATCCAGGCCATCGTCGGCGCCATCGCGGTCGTGTCGTGGCCGCCAATCGCGCGGCTGGTGCGCGCCGAGTTCATGAGCATGCGCTCGCGCGAGTTCGTGCAGGCGGCATGGCTTTCGGGTCGCTCCGACGTCGCCATCCTGTTCAAGGAAATCCTGCCGAACACGTTGTCACCCGTCGTGGTGGCGGGCTCGATGATGGTGGCCACCGCCATCCTGCTTGAGTCAGCGCTGAGTTTCCTCGGCTTGGGGGATCCCAACCTGATGAGCTGGGGTTACATCATTGGCGCGTCGCGCACAGTCATGCGGCAGGCCTGGTGGATGAGCGTGTTTCCCGGCATAGCGATCGTGCTGACCGTACTGGCCATCAACCTGATCGGCGAGGCACTCAACGACGCGCTGAACCCGCATCTTCAGCAGGTCGAGGACACGCCATGAGTGAACATCCGGCGCCGGTAGCCCGCGTGGAGTCGCTGTCCATCGAAATCGTCGGCAAGACCGATAGGCTGGCAGTCGATGAGGTGTCGTTCGAGATCTATCCTGGAGAAACCCTTTGCGTGGTTGGCGAATCGGGGTCGGGCAAATCGATGATTGCGCACGCCCTGATCGGGCTGCTGCCGCCGCACGGCGTGCGCCGCTCCGGCGGCAGGGTGTTCCTCGGTGACGCTGAAGTCAGTGCCCTGCCGGAAGCGTCGCTTCGTCGGCTGCGTGGATCGGCAGTAGGCATGATCTTTCAGGAGCCGATGACGGCACTGAATCCTTTGATGACGGTGGGGCAACAGATCGACGAAGTCTTCAGCGCCCACGCCTCGCTGCGCGCGTCTCAGCGCCACGCCAAGACCCTCGGACTGCTCGACGATGTGCAGATGCCCGATCCAGCGCGCACGATGTCGGCCTATCCTTTTCAGTTGTCTGGCGGTCAGCGTCAGCGCGTGATGATCGCCATGGCGCTGGCGCTCGAGCCACGATTGCTGATTGCCGATGAGCCGACCACGGCGCTGGACGTGACCACCCAGGCACAGATCCTGGCGCTGATCCGCGAGCTGCAGCAAAAGCGTGGCATCGGCATGCTGTTCATCACGCACGATTTCGGCGTTGTGGCCGACATCGCCGACCGTGTGCTGGTGATGCAGCAAGGGCGTTGCGTGGAGTCGGGCCGTGTGACCGAAGTCCTGCAGTCGCCGTCGCATCCATACACCCGCAAGCTGATCGCCGCCGTCCCGGTGCTTCAGTGCGAGCAACGCACTGTCCCGGTGGTGGCGAAGCCTTTGCCGCTGCTGAGGGTCGACGATCTATGCAAGCGCTATTCCGGCAGGGGCGGGCGCGTGACAACCGCACTGGACCGCGTCAGTTTGCATGTCGATGTTGGCGAGACGGTGGGAGTCGTCGGCGAATCTGGATCCGGAAAATCAACGCTGGGCAAGATGGTGGTCGGGCTTTTGCAGCCAGACAGTGGCGCCATTGCTTTCGAAGGCAAAAGTACCGTTGGAGTGAGTCGGCGCAAGTTGGGCGTGGTGCGGTACCAGATCCAGATGGTGTTCCAGGATCCCTACGCCTCGCTCAATCCGCGTCACCGGGTAGGCGAAATCATCGCCGCTGGCCCGATCAACATGGGAGTCGACCGCGACGTTGCCCGAGCCCGCGCCGAGGAGTTGATCCGGATCGTTGGCCTGAACCCAACGTGCATGGGCCGATTTCCTCATCAGTTTTCGGGCGGTCAGCGGCAGCGTCTCAGCATTGCACGCGCGCTCGCCATGCAGCCGCGCTTGTTGGTGGCCGACGAGGCGGTGTCGGCTCTGGACGTGTCGGTCCAGGCCCAGGTGTTGGCACTCCTGCGTGAAATCCGACAGGAACTTGGGCTCTCGATGCTGTTCATCACGCACGACTTGCGCGTTGCGTCCGGCCTGTGCGATCGCATCGTCGTCATGCGAGCGGGGCGCATCGTGGAGCAGGGCGCCGCTGCGGCGATCTGCGGCGCACCCGTCGAGGCCTACACCCGCCAGCTGATTGCCGCGATTCCCGGCCAAGCCACCAGAACTACAGCGATTCGGGCGCCGAGCAGCGCCCTCACGTGATCGACGAAGGAACGAAACAGCCATGACGATCAAACGCTTCGATGCCAACGAAAGAATGTGCGACATGGTGTCCACGGAGAAGTTGGTTTTTATCTCAGGTCAGGTCCCCGCGACGCTCGATGCCCCGATCGAACAGCAGACCAAGGAGGTGCTGGACCGGCTCGATGCAATGCTGGTGCGCGCCGGCACCGACAAGTCGCGCCTGCTGACAGTGACCATCTACCTCTGTGACTTTCGACACTACGCCGGCATGAATTCGGCTTGGGATCAGTGGGTGGACAAGGAACAGCCACCTGCCCGTGACTGCTTCAGCCTCGAGCTGGCTAATCCGGGTTGGAAGGTGGAGATCGTCGCCACGGCGCTCAGGAAATAGCGCACTTCGGCGGCGGACGGCTCAATCGTTACCGCGCCACCGCTTATGTGGAAAAGCGCATCTGCGCAGCTTGTCGAGGTCTGAATCGCCCGGCGAGTCATCGCGCTTCATTTACCAGTCTTTACCAAACGAGCAGCTGACATTCACGCGCTCCGCGCCGTGAGCCGCGAAACTCCGACCAGGAGGTGGATCATGAACGAGGAACCGGTCATCGAACTCGAGAAGGCCCCGGCGCCGCCCGCGCCGTTTGCGGTATCCGTGCCGGCCTCTTCGCTCGGCCTGGGCGCGCTATTCGGTACCGCTCTCGCGGCTTGTGGCGGCGGCGGCTCGAGCGATCCAGGTTCCGGCGTCGGCGGTGCCCCCGTACCTGCACCCGCGCCGGCGCCCGCGCCAGCCCCTGCTCCCGGTCCGGCACCGGCACCGGCGGCGCCGTCTGCCATGGAAGCGTCGCGCTTTCTGGCCCAGGCCTCGATGGGGGCGACCAAGACGGACATCGCGCGTGTCCAGGCCGTTGGCTACGCTGCCTGGATCGATGAGCAGTTCGCGACCGAGCCGTCGACCGGGCGATGGGACGCACTGGTGGCTGGCGGCTTCGACGCCGCCGTGAACAAAAACAGCGAGGCCGGTTTCGACTCATCGGCTTGGCGCAAGCTGCTGAGCTCCCCCGACACCCTGCGCCAGCGCGTCACGCTGGCGCTGTCGGAGATCCTGGTCACCTCCATCGACAGCTTGACCGGCGGGGGCTGGAAAGCTTTTGCGGCGGCCCACTACCTCGACCTTCTCGAGGCCCATGCCTTCGGCAACTACCGTACGTTGATGGGCGCGATCTCGACCAATACGGCGATGGGGATGTACCTCACGTTTCGCGGCAGCAAGAAGGCCAACCCGCTCACCGGATCACTGCCCGACGAGAACTATGCCCGCGAGCTGATGCAGCTCTTCACCATCGGACTGGTGCAGCTCAACCTCGACGGCAGCGCCAGGCTGACCGCTGGCGCGACGACGCCAACGTACACCCTGGCCGACATCACCGGACTGGCCCCGGTATTCACAGGCTGGGACTTCGATCTGGCCGGCCAGACCGGTGCCGCAGCCACCGCCACGCCCGACTTCATGCGTCGGCCTCTGGTGCAGATCGCCGGTCGGTACGAGACGGGCGCCAAGACCTTTCTCGGCACCACCATTCCGGCCAACACGCCGGCGGTGCAAGGCCTGCAGCTGGCACTCGACGCCATCTTCGCGCACCCCAACGTCGCGCCTTTCGTGTCGCGCCAGTTGATCCAGCGTTTGGTGGCGAGCAATCCGAGCCCGGCCTACGTGGCCCGAGTCGCGGCCATCTTCAATGACGACGGCGCCGGCAGCAAGGGCAATCTGAAAGCGGTGCTGAAGGCGATCCTGCTCGACGATGACGCGCGCAGCGCCATCGTCGCGACCTCCAGCTCGGCGGGAAAGCTGCGCGAGCCGATGCTGCGTCTTAGCGGCTGGGCCCGGGCCTGGAAGGCGGCGTCGGCCAGTAACGCTTGGTCGGTCGGCAATACGTCCAATCCGTCGACCCGGCTGGGCCAGAGTCCCTTGCGCTCGCCCTCGGTTTTCAATTTTTTCCGGCCCGGCTATGTCCCACCCAACAGTGCCATCGCTCGCGCCGGCCTGGTCGCGCCGGAATTCCAGATCCACAACGAGTCGTCGGTGGTCGGCACCGTCAACTACCTGCAGCGGGCGATGTCAGGGCAGGGCGTCGGTGACTTGGTCGCCGACTACACGTCGCTGATCGCGTTGGCCGACGACACCGTTGCGTTGGTCACCGAGATCAATCTGGTGCTTGCAGCAGGCCAGCTGAGCGCGGCCACCACCGCCACGATCTCGACCGCCGTCGCAACCTTGCCGACCGGCACCGAAGCCCAACGGTCGAAGCGAATCTACGCCGCCCTGACTCTGGTCATGGCGGCGCCCGAGTTCGTGGTCCTGAAGTAAGGAGAGCACGATGACGACGATCAATGCTTCCCGGCGCGCTTTCCTGCAGCGCGCCTCGGCCATGTCGCTGGCGGGCACCGCCGCCCCCTGGGCCATGAATCTGGCAGCCATGGGCGAGGCGGCGGCGCAGACTGCCACCGACTACAAGGCGCTGGTCTGCGTCTTCCTCTACGGCGGCAACGATTACGGCAACACCTTGATCCCCGTCGACGCAGGGAGCTACGCCGCTTATCAAGCCATGCGGCCGGCGCTGGCCTACAGCGCCGCTTCGCTGACACCCACAACACTCGTGCCGACCGTCGCCTTGCCCGGGAGCCGGCAATACGCGCTGGCCCCGGAGCTCGCGCCGCTGCTGCCGCACTTCGACGCGGGCAAGCTAGGGGTCATGCTCAACGTCGGCACGCTCATCCAACCGACCACCAAGACTCCGTACACCAACGGGTCGGTGCCGCTGCCACCCAAGCTCTTTTCGCACAACGACCAGCAGTCCGTCTGGCAGTCGTCGGCGCCCGAGGGTGCGGCCTCGGGTTGGGGCGGCCGCATGGGCGACCTGTTCGTGGCTGGCAATGGCAACGCCACCTTTACCTGCGTGAACGTGTCCGGCAACGCCGTCTTCCTCTCGGGCAACGAGGCCGTGCAGTACCAGGTCTCGACGTCGGGGCCGGTCGCGTTCAGCGGCTTGGCGACGCCACTGTTCGGCTCGACGGCCTGCTCGGCTGCGCTCCAGTCGC
>JBDTCA010000388.1:0-4619 GCA_039923815.1 Caldimonas sp.
TTCGCCGCCGACGGCATCGACCTTCGCCTCGGCCACGAGGCGGTGCGCTTCGAGACCGAGGGCGACGAGCGCGTGCTGGTGGCCGAGCACGACGGCCGCGAAGTCCGTCTGCCGTTCGACGCCGTCCTCGTCGCGGTCGGCCGCAAGGCGCGGCTCAAGGGCATCGGCCTGGAGGCGCTCGGCATCGATTGCGACAAGACCGTCGAGGCCGACGACTTCCTGCGCACGTCGGTGCCCAACATCTACGCCGCCGGCGACGTCGCCGGGCCGTGGCAATTCACGCACACCGCTGCCTACCAGGCCTGGTATGCGGCGGTCAACGCACTTTTCGATCCGTTCTGGACGCTGCGGATCAGCGGCCGCGTGATCCCGGCCGCGACCTTCACCGAGCCCGAGGTCGCCCGCGTCGGCATCAACGAGCGCGAGGCGAAGGAACGCAAGATCGAGGTCGAGGTCACCCGCTATGCGCTCGCCGACCTCGACCGCGCCATCGCCGACGGCGCCACCGAAGGCTTCGTCAAGGTCCTCACGCCGCCGGGCAAGGACAAGATCCTCGGCGTCACCATCGTCGGCGAGGACGCCGGCAACCTGATCGCCGAGTACGTGCTGGCGATGAAGCACGGCCTCGGCCTCGGCAAGGTCCTCGGCACCATCCACGTCTATCCGACCCTGGCAGAGGCCAACAAGAACGTGGCGGCCGAATGGCGCAAGGCGCATGCGCCGCAACGGCTGCTGGACCTGTCCGAGCGCTTCCATGCGTGGCGGCGCGGCTGAAGGGCACGGCCTGGTCGTCGTCGTGCCCGTGCTCGACGAGGCTGAGGGCCTGCGCGCCCGCCTGCTGGCGCTGCAGCCGCTGCGCGACGGCGGTGCCCGCGTCGTCGTGGTCGACGGTGGCAGCCGCGACGCCAGCGTCGCCATCGCCGAGGCGCACGCCGACCTCGTGCTGACGTCGCCACGCGGCCGGGCCACGCAGATGAATGCCGGCGCCGCTGCACTCGAATGCCGCAGCCTGCTCTTCCTGCACGCCGACACCGCCCTTCCCGAGGGTGCCGATCGCCTCGTCTGCGCGGCGCTGGCGAGCGGGCACCGATGGGGCCGCTTCGACGTCCGCCTCGACAGCGCGCGGCCGGCGTACCGTGTCATCGAGCGGCTGATCAACCTGCGTTCTCGCCTGAGCGGCATCGCCACCGGCGACCAGGCCATCTTCGTCGACGCCGCCGCGTTTCACGCCGTCGGCGGCTATCCGGATCTGGCCCTGATGGAAGACATCGCCTTGTCGAAGCGCCTGAAGCAGCTGGGCCGGCCGGCATGCCTGCACGCCGTGGTCGTCACCTCGGCCCGGCGCTGGCAACGCTTCGGCGTCTGGCGCACGGTCTGGCTGATGTGGCGCTTGCGCGCGGCCTTCGCGCTCGGCGCCGACCCGGCCCGCCTGGCGCGCTCCTACCGCGTCGGCGCCGATGGCTGACGAGCCGGTGGACATCGCCGTCTTCGCGCGGGCGCCGATCGCCGGGCTCTGCAAGACCCGGCTCATCGCGCCGCTCGGCGCTGCCGGCGCAGCCCGCCTGCATCGACGCATGGCGCTGCGCACCTTGCGCACCGCCGTGCGCGCCGACCTTGGCGAGATCACGCTGTGGTGCGCACCCGACCCGACACACCACTTCTTCCGTGCCGTCCAGCGGTGCCTCGGCGTCACGCTGCGCACGCAGGTCGACGGCGACCTCGGCGCCCGCATGGCCGCGGCGTTCGCGATGTCCGGCTCGCGCCGGCCGTTGCTGCTGATCGGCACCGATTGCCCGGCACTGACCGAACGCCACCTGCAACGTTCAGCCGATGCGCTGCGATGCGGCCAGGCGGCGACGCTGCTGCCCGCCGAGGACGGCGGCTACGCGCTCATCGGCCTGCGTCGCGATACGCCCGAGGTCTTCGAGCGCATCGACTGGGGCAGCGAGCGCGTGGCGGCGCAGACCCGTGATCGCCTGCGCAGGCTCGGCCTGGCGTGGCATGAAGGCGAGACGCTCTGGGACGTCGACCGACCGGAAGACGTCGAGCGGCTGCATCGCCTGCACGTCGACGGCGGCTGACCGACCTCCGGGCGCGCGCCGGCGGTTCGCGATCGACCGGCACGTCGTGCGTCGTCATCCGAGCAGGGTTCGCAGGGCCGCAGCCAGCGACGCACGCAGCAAGGGCTTGGCGAGCCGCTGCGCCGCGCCCGCAGCCTCCGCGCGCGCCGGGAGCGACGCGCCTCCATGGCCGCTCAGGATCAGGATCGGCAGGCCGGGGGCGGCGTTGCGCGCCAGGGTCGCGAGTTCGGTGCCGCTCATGCAAGGCATCGATTCATCGGTGATCAGCGCCGCATAACGCGCCGGGTCGTTCTCGATCTGCCGCAGTGCGTCGAGCGCATCGCAGGTGCCTGTCGCGTCGTAGCCCAGGCCGCGCAGCATCTCGGTGCCCATCTCGATCAGATCGGCGTCGTCGTCCACCAGCAGGATCGCTTCACCACGTCCCCGTGCGGCGACGTCGGCGACATCGGGGGGCGGCGTCAACGCCAGCGGCTCGCTCGATTCGGGAAAGTAGAGGGTGAAGGTCGCGCCGCCGCCGGGGGCGCTGCGAAGGTCGACGCCACCGCCGAACCTGGCAACCACGCCATGCACGACGAACAGACCGAGGCCGGTTCCGCCCTGCGAACCGCGCGTCGTGAAGAACGGCTCGAAGAGATGCTCGGCCGCCTCCAGGTCGATGCCTTTGCCCCCATCCATGACCGTCACGGCGAGGTAGCGGCCAGCCCCGAGCGCGCTGTGCGACAGGATGCGCTCCGCCCTGAACTCGACGGATTCCAGGCGCACGGTCACGACGCCGCCGTCGGGCATGGCCTGGATGGCGTTGCTGCACAGGTTCATCACCGCCTCGAACGCCTGCATCGGATCGCCGCGCACGCGGCGTTCGCCGACGTGGAGCGCTCGCTCCAGGGCGATGCCGGGCGGCAGGATGACGGCGATCAGGTCGAGCACCTCGACGACCACCTCCTGAAGCACGAACACCGACGAGGCCTGCCCACCACCGGTGCTGAATGACAGGATCCGGTCCGTCAGCGCCTTGCCGCGCAATGCCGCCTGCGTCGCCTGGTCGATGTGGTGGGCCTGCCGGCTCTCCGGCACGGCGGCATCCCGCGCCATCTCGGCGAAACCGATGATCCCGGCCAGGACGTTGTTGAAGTCGTGGGCCACGCCGCCCGCCAGCGTGCCCAGCGATTCGAGGCGGGTGGCCCGCAGTCGCTGCGTCTGCAGGTCGAGCTGTGCCCGCGCGCGTCGGCGGTCGGCGCGTGTGACGAGGTGCATCGCCACCAGCATGAACGCCAGCAGCAGCAGCAGGACCAGGGTCCTCACCTCGGCGACGGCGCGCCAGCCCGAGAGGACGTCGCGAAGGTCGCGGGCGACGACGACCGTCATGCGGTGGCGCGGAACGCTCCGCACCGCCACGAGGTTGTCGCTGCCGTCGCGGAACCGCCTAATCGCGCCGGCCGAGGCATCGTCGAGGTGGCTGGCAATTTCCGACTCGTCCTGGCGCGGCATGCCGAAGTTGAGCGCTGCCAGGCGCGCGCCGTCCTCGCGAAAGACCACCGCCCGGACGTCCGGCGCGAGGGCGGCGGAGGCGAAGGCACCCAGCAGCGCCGCGGAGGGGATGGCACCGACGATCCAGCCGCCGTCCGGCGCGCCCGGTGCCGCTGCGAAGCCGACGGCAATCGCGAGCCGGTTTGCGTGGCTGACCTCGTCGTCGAAGGGGCGGGCGACGCTGAGGACCCCGCCTTGCAGGGAATCGAGTGTCGGCACGAAGCTGGCAAGTGCCGGCGGCCGGCTCGCGTCGGAGCTGGTCAAGAGATGGCCGTGCCGGTCGAAGATCCACAGGGAGTCGACGAGGGGCATCAGATCGGCCCGGGTACGAAGCAGCTGCGGCGCGTCCACCCCCGAGACCGGCAGGCGGCCGTCTCTGAGCTCGCTGCGCAGGGCCGAAAAGCCTTCATCGACGACGGCGAGTCCGCGGTCGATCTCGTCGGCGAGCGCGAGTGACAGCAGGCGGAGCTCGCGGGTCTGGTCGCCAACGGCCCCCTGGCGCGCATGCTGGATCGAGACGCCAGCGATCGTGGCGATGGCCAGCCATGCGAGGATCACGCCGGCCCAGGGGCGCAGCCTCAGCGCCGTCGCACCGATGCGCGTCGCAGGTGCGCGGGCCGGAGAATCGCCTAGAGACATGACCTACCGATCGCAAAAAGACGCATGCCGGGAAGCTCGGTGATGGCCAGGGCATGACTGCTGAACTGGCCGCGCCGCACATTCTCGTCATCGACGACGACGCCGCCGTGTGCGAGATGGTGTCGGAGTATCTCGGCGATCACGGCATGCGCGTCACCACCGGGTCGTCGGGTCGGGCATTGTTCGAGATCGTCGACCGCGACGCCATCGATCTCGTGCTCCTCGACCTCAAGTTGCCCGGCGAAGACGGCATGCGTCTCGCACGGAGGTTGCGCGAGCGGGGCACGGTCCCGATCGTCCTGCTCACCGCCCGGAACAACGAGACCGATCGCGTGACGGGTCTGGAGCTGGGCGCCGACGACTACATCACCA
>JBDTCA010000389.1:0-6876 GCA_039923815.1 Caldimonas sp.
TCGGCAGGGTCGCCGAGAGCGTGCGTGAAGTCGTCGGCAACGGCGCAGGTCGGCGCGAATCCGTCGGCATAGTCACCGAAGCCGAGATTGTTGACGCCCACGAAATTGATCGCGAAGTAGGTCGTGTTGCAGTTGTCGCGCGGGTAGAAGCCGTAAGGCTTGCCGCAAGTCTGCTCGCCGACGATGTTGACGACGACGCCGGCGCCGCGCAGGCCATTGATGATCGCCTCGCTGGCCGAGCAGGTGTCGGCGCTGGTGAGCACGTAGACACGGCTCAGGCCGAGCGTGGGCAGTGCGGTTCCCGCCGGGAGCGACGACGAGAAGCCTTGGCTCGTCGAATGAAAGTCCGTGGTCGCGTCTGTGGTCGACTGGTGGAACGGATTGCGGTCGTTGAAGCTCAGCCGCTCGAAGAACTTGCCGGCCGTCTGGGCCGGGCCGGCGACCATGTAGGCGAGCTCGGCAGCGATGTCGAGATAACCGCCGCCGTTGTAGCGGATGTCGAGCACCAGGTCGGTCACGCCGGCCGCCTTCAGCGCCGTGATGCCGGCCACGAGCTGCGCCTCCGAAGTCGCGATGTGGTCATTGAAGAGCATGTAGCCGATGTTCTCGTTCGGCGCCGGCAATGTCTTCACCGACTGCACCGGTGTCGAGGTGACTTGCTGGGCGGTCAGCGTGACGCTGCGCGTGGCAGTGGCGCCAGGGTCGCGGATCACGAAGGCATGCGTACCGGCGACGTTGGGGAAAAGGCCCGCGTTGAGGCCCGAAACGTCGGTGCCGTCGGCGACGTCGACACCGTCGACGGTCACGATGACGGCGCCACGCGTGATGCCCTGCGCGGTCGCCGGCGTGCCGGCATCGGTGTAGGCGACCACGGCGCTGCGGGGCGGCGTCGACGACAGCAGCGCGATCTGGAAGCCGTAGCCGAACGTCACGCCCGACCGAGCCAACGCCACCCAGGCAGGCGTCGGGTACGTGAAGTGGAAGCGGTCCTTCGGCCTGCCGGACGTCGTGGTTAGCGGTGACTTGAGGACGGCAAAGTAGCCGACGGGCGTCGCGTATCGGGCTTCGTCGAGGGTGGTCGCCGGAAGATCACGAACGTCGGCGTACCAGAGGTAGGTCTCGTCGATCCAGGAGCGGAGAAAGTTCTTCTCGTCGGCCAGCGTGCCCTGGATGTCGCCGTACTTGCGCCCCGTGAAGGGGTCGGTCGCGGAGCTCGAGCGCGGCGCCGCACACACCTGCGCCAGCTTCGACGACGCCTCGAGCCCGATCGACGTGCCACCGATGGAACCACCGTCGTTACCTCCTCCGCCGCAGCTGGCGAGCAGGGCAAGACACAGCGCGACGGCGGGGCCGGCGACGATTCGCATGCGGACTCCGATTCGCTACAGCGCCTTGGCGGCGCCTGGCTGAGCACGTGCCGTCACGAGCGCCGGCTCGGCGCGGTATTGCTGCGGGAACAATGTCTTCAGGTTCGCGATCTTGGGCAAGTCGAAACGGGCGATGTAGCCCGACTCGGGATGCAGCGTGAGGTAGTCCTGGTGATAGGCCTCCGCCGGATAGAACGCCGTCAGCGGCGTGACCTGTGTGACGATCTTCTTCGGGTAGAGCTTGGCGGCATCGAGCTGACTGATGTAGCGCTCAACCGTCTGCTTTTGGGCGGCATCGGTCGTGAACACCGCCGAGCGGTACTGCGGGCCGCTGTCCGGGTCTTGCCGGTTGAGCTGGGTGGGGTCATGAGCCACCGAGAAATAGACCTGCAGCAGCGTCGCGAAGCTGACCTTCTTCGGGTCGTACGTGATCTGCACCGCCTCGGCGTGCCCCGTTGTGCCGGTGCCGACCATGTCGTAGCGCGCCGTGTCCTTGTTGCCTCCTGCGTAGCCCGAGACCGCCTGGATTACGCCCCCGACGCGTTGGAACACGCCCTGCACGCCCCAGAAACAGCCGCCGGCGAACACGGCGGTCTGCGTCCCGCCGGCGTTCGCGGTGTCGTCGAGCGAGACCGGCGGGATCTTCACCGCGGACTCGGCAGCAGCGCCGGTGGACAGATGAAATGCCGCCGCCGCGACAAGTGCGCAGCCGAGCCATGTGCCCAGTCCCGCAGCGGTACGGCCCAGCGGGCGGGGGGTGGGTCGGGGAAGGATCTTCATGGTCTGGCCCTGTTGAGGAATACACACCGGCCGGATACCGTGGCAAACGATTACACCACTATGATTCCGCCGGGCTGGCCGCAGGGAAATACAGCACCACGAACTGTTCGGGGAGACAGCCAAGATGGGACGCCTGTTCGAAATCCTCGGCCTCAGAATGCCGAACGCGCCGCCAGTCCAGGGCGCCAAGCGCGAGTTCTCGGAGGTGTCCGGCAGCGCCCGCGCCGCGGGCCAGGTCGACGCCGCGCACCTGATGGCCCGCCATCGCAAGATCAAGGCCGAGCTCGATGCCATGCTCGCGAAGGGCGGCACGTTGGCTGCCACCTTGAGGAAGCAGCTCGACGACTTCGCGAAGCGGGTGGCGGCCAGGAAGTTCGACGACGCGGCGAAGATCCTCGGTCGCATCGAGGACCTGGTGCGTGCCGTCGTCGGCACCGACCCGAAAGCGGATGTCGTCGCAGACACGTCGGGCGCCGCGCCGCGGAGCTCCGAGGTCAGTGACCGGCCCGCCGTCGCCAGCGTCCGCGCCGAGGTCGAGGCGATGCTCGCGCAGGCCACGTCGCTCGTGCTTGGCGCCATCACCGCCGACGGCCCGCGCATGCGGGTCAATACCGAACTGGGCAAGCTGAACGGCGCGGCTGAAAAAGCGAGGAAGTCAGGCGATTCGAAGGCGGCCATCGCGGTGTGGAACGCACTCAAGCCGGCCGCGCGCGCACTCCTCGCCAAGGCCGAGGCTGCCGCAGGCGCATCGACGTGGGTCGACGGCCAGCTCGCGCCGCTTGTCGACAGCGCAAGTTCGGCGATTGCCACGCTCGCCGCGGCCGGCCCGAAAGGCGTTCTCGGCGGCGAACTCGCTGCCGTGAAGGCCGACATCGACAAGTTCGTCAGGGCCGAAGATATCGCCTCGCTGCAATCGGTGGTGGTGCCCAGGCTGCAGAAATTGCATCGCCTCGTCACCAGCCTGGCGCCTGCGTCTGCCCGCGCCGACGCAGGCCTCGCGCAGGCCGGTCGTGTGATCGAGATGTGCGATCCGGGGCACAGCGTCGACATTCGCGCCAGCCTGAAAGCATTGCTGAACCAGAAATCCGGGGCCTGGCCCGCGGGCGGATCGGTCCTCGAGATCGACGCGGGCGTCGCTGACTTCGAAATCGCGATCAAGCGCCTCGTCACGGATGCCGAGCTGTTGAAGCTCCAGCTCGACGACCTCAAGGATCTCGACGCGCTGACGGCGAAGTTCGACGCGCTCAAGCTGCGCCTCGACGCCGCCGCCGACCCTGCGGCGCCGAAGTTCATCGCCAAGGAACAGAAAGCGGTCGCCACCATGGCTATCGCGTTCGCCGCGGCCGTCGTCAAGAAAGACGTGAAGGCGGCGCAGGTCGCCCTCACGGCGGTCGCCAAGGCACTCGACGAGCTCGACAAGTCCCGCGCCGCCTGGGACGGGTTCGTTGAAAAGCTGGCCGCCGCCAAGGCCGGCGAGATCAAGACCGTGCTGGCACTCAAGCTGCTACCGCCGGGGCTCGCCGCGACACGCGACAAGGCCGTCAAGCGGGGTGAGGCCGATCTGGTCGCCCTTGCCGAGTCGGGCTATCCGACAAGTGCTGCCAAGAAGATCGCCGGCTGGACCGCTGGCGCCAAGGCCTGGGCCGGTGCCAAGGAAGCCTACGACCTGCTCCACAGCGACAAGCCGACCGCGGCCGGCCTTGCGAAACTCGCGAAGACGCGCGGCGGCGGGCCGGTGCTCGACGCTCTGGTCGCGGACCTGCCCGACGACATCCCGCAAGAGGTGCTGACCGAGGCCGTCCAGGCGCGCTACGGCATCGTCGTCAAGCAGTACGACCACCGCAACGACAAGAAGACGGGCGCCACGCGCACCGCCGCCAACCCGAAGGCGCCGGACAAGGCGCTGAAGGGGCTCTACCGCGTTCTCGGCAAGGTGCCGCTGAAGGACACCGGCAAGGTCACGCTCATCGACCGCTACACCGCTGAAGAGGGTGGCGCCGCCTATGGTGGCGGCGAGATCGATCTCTATTGCGGCCGACCCGGCGACGGCAAGGTGCAGGAGATGAACAAGCCGGGCGAGGTCGTTCCCGCCGGCCAGGCGGTCGACAAGAACTGCGAGCCGGTCAACCCCAAGGTCAAGGCCGGCTATTTCGACTTCGCGACGCTGCACGAGGTCGGCCACGCCGTCGACGACAAGAAGAACATCATGGCCGGCGGTCGCAACAAGGACGCCGGCTGGCTCGACCACTCCGCTGCCGACATCGCCGCCATCGC
This sequence comes from Caldimonas sp., assembly GCA_039923815.1. Lineage (GTDB taxonomy): Bacteria > Pseudomonadota > Gammaproteobacteria > Burkholderiales > Burkholderiaceae_C > Schlegelella_A. The sequence continues at coordinate 4,422 of JBDTCA010000389.1, forward strand.
CGCGCCGCACCTGAAATACGACGCGGCCTACATCCAGGCGATGATGGAATCGAAGGCGAACAAGCCGCCGGTCAAGAAGCCCCCGCTGCCGGCCGGCCGCAATGCTGCCGAGTGGGATCTTCAACGCCGGATCGCGGAAGACTGGGTCACCGGCGTGCGCACGACTGCGGGCCTGTGGTGGCATGCCGCCGATTGCAAGGTGCGGTCGATCGGTGATCGCGTCTATCAGGAGGCGTATGCCGGCGAGTGGGTCAGCTACAAGCTGGCAGCCCGTGCGCAGGGCGTTACCGGCTATCAATTCCGCTCGTCCGCGGAGTGGTTCGCCGAGCTCTACGCCGCCTACTTCATGAAGAAGATGAACCCGAAGCATCCGGCCGCCGCGTGGCTCGGAAAGCTGAAGGCCGAAGCCAGCTGACGGGATCGGAGCGCCTCATGTCCATCTTCGATTCATTGCACCTCGTCTGCCCCGCGTGCAGCAAGGCGTTCGACTACGAAGCCGTGCACAGCGTCAACGCCGACCGCCGCGCCGACCTGCGCCGGGCCATCGTCGACGGCAGCTTCCAGCAGGTCGACTGCCCGTCGTGCAGGACGCGCTTTCGACTCGACCCGAGCTTCAACTACCTCGACATTCGAAACGGCCTCTGGATCGCAGCCGAGTCGGTGACGGGCCTGGTCGACTGGAAGGCGCGCGAGGACAACGCCCGCGCCCTCTTCGAGCGTGCCTACGGCGCCGATGCCAGCGCGATGGCACAAGAGATCGGCACCGCACTGCGGCCGCGGGTCACCTTCGGCTGGCCGGCTCTGCGCGAGAAGATCGTGGCCGCGGAGAACGGCCTCGACGACATCGCCGTCGAGGCCTGCAAGGCGGCCGCGATGCGTGCGCAGACCGAGTTGCAGTTCTCGGCCGAGGCCGACCTTCGCCTGATCGACGTGAAGGACGGCAAGCTGCTGCTGGCCTGGGTCAATCCGGCCGACAACTCGGTCGGCGAGATCGTCGCGGTGCCGAAGTCGCTCCACGACGAGATCGTCGCCGACGAGGAAGGCGACTGGTCCGATTTCAAGCGCGACTACGAAGGCGCGCTCTTCGTCGACCTGAACCGCCTGCTCGTCAGCCAGCCGGCTTGAGATCGTTGCCGAGCCAGGCGCCGTCGCTCTCGAGCGCAGCCTGCAGCTCGGCGGCGTCGAGATCGTGCGGCGACCGGCTGCGCTTCAGCGCCAGCGCCGACCCGGTGCCGGCAGCCTGACCCATCGCGAAGCACGGGCCCGAAACGCGTGCTGCCGAGTGGCCTTCATGCGTCATGGAAGCGCAGCGGCCGGCGAGCACGAGGTTGAGGGCACCCGCCGCCGTTGCGCGCCGGGGCAGCAGCATTCGCCACGGCAGCTGGTTGTAGCCGCGCGACTCCGGGATCGGCGGCCAGCGCCACTCGACATCACCGGCGACGTGCAGCTCGAGCGGCCAGCCGTTGACGCCGATGGCGTCGTCGAAGCTGGCGCAACCAAGCACGTCGTCGCCGCTGAGCGCGACTTCGCCGATGAGTCGGCGCGTCTCCCGGATGCCGAGCTGTGGCGCGATCTCTAGCGCATAGGCTTCTTCGAAGCCGGGCACTTCGGCGCGCAGGAAGCGCAGGTAGTCGACGGCCTGCCGGCGCCCTTCGACCTCGCCGGCGCTGAGCGATCTCGCATCGGTGCCGTCGACGGCCGAGCCGTCTGCGTTCTTCAGCTGGGTGACGTTGACGCGCCACTCGCTCGCGTGCTTTTGCGGTCGCACGATGGCACCGCGGCGCGGGAAGGCATAAGTGCCCGATACCACCGCCGCATCCATGCGCGCGGGGATCGTTCGCCAGGCATCGCCGGCGCGTGCCGCGTCGACGTTGCCGACGCGAAACATCAGCGTCGGATAGAGCATGGCACCCGCCTCGCCACTGGCCATCGGCACGCCGGCCAGATGGGCCAGGTCGCCGTCACCCGAGCAGTCGATGAAGACGCGGCCACGCACCGCGGCGCGGCCGGACTTGGTCTCGACCAGCAGCGCGTCGAGCGCGCCGTCGGCGGCCTTGGCGACGCCGACGGCGACGGCATGGAACAGCAGTTCGGCGCCGGCACCGAGCAGCAGCGCATCGGCGGCGCACTTGAAGGCCGCGGTGTCGTAGGCCTGCGCGCAGATCTTGCCGAAGATGAGGTGCGGCTCGTTGAGGCCGCCGAGCGAACGCATCCGGTCGAGCAGGTCGTCGGCGATGCCGTGTACCACTTGGCGGATCTCGCCGTGCACGTTGGCATGTAGGCCGCAGAAGTTGGTGACGCCGGCGGCCGTACCCATGCCGCCGAGAAAACCATAGCGTTCGACGAGCAGCGTGTGCGCGCCGTGCCGCGCCGCGGCGGCCGCCGCGGCGATGCCGGCCGGGCCGCCGCCGAGCACCACCACGTCGTAGTCGCCAAAGACAGGCGTCGAGCGGGA
>JBDTCA010000390.1:0-5579 GCA_039923815.1 Caldimonas sp.
CGCTGATCGCTTAGCTCAAGGGCGGTGCCAAGTTCGAGGATCTGGCGAAGAAGAACTCCAAGGATCCGGGTTCGGCGGAGAACGGCGGCGACCTCGATTTCGCACTGCCGTCGTCGTACGTACCCGAGTTCTCGCAAGCGATGGTGAAGTTGAAGAAAGGCGAGTACACCGATGTGCCGGTGAAATCGCAGTTCGGCTATCACATCATCAAGCTCGAAGACACGCGCGAAGCCAAATTTCCATCGCTGGCTGAGGTCAGGCCGCAGATCCAGCAGCGGCTGGCACAGCAAAAGGCGGCGGCGTTTCGCGACGAGTTGAAGGCGAAGGCGAAGACCGACTACAAGTTCACGAACTGATTCGCTGACGCATCACGCGGCGACGACGCGACCCGCCTCTATCCGGATCTGCTCGTCGCAGCGCAACGCGATGGCGCTGTCGTGCGTCACCAGCACGAGGGTCGTCCCGGCCTCGCGGTTGAGTTCGAACATGAGTGCCATCACTGTCTCCCCTGTCGCGAAGTCAAGGCTGCCGGTGGGCTCGTCGGCAAGCAGCAAGGCGGGCCGGACGACGAAGGCGCGGGCCAGTGCGACCCGCTGCTGCTCGCCGCCCGACAACACGCGCGGGTAGTGCCGAAGGCGCTCGCCGAGTCCGACGCGGCGCAGCATCTCGGTGGCCAGCGTCCTCGCGTCCGCGCGCCCTTGCAGTTCAAGGGGCAGCATGACGTTCTCGAGGGCGTTCAGGTTGGCGAGCAGCTGAAAGCTCTGGAACACGAAGCCGAGCTTTTCGGCACGGACCTGCGCACGCGCATCCTCGTCGATGGTGAACAGGTCGATGCCCGCCAGCCTGACCGTGCCGGTGGTCGGCGTGTCGAGCCCCGCGATGATCGACAGCAGCGTGCTCTTGCCGGAGCCCGAGGCGCCGACGATGGCGACGGAGCGCTGTGGCGGCAGGGTGAAATCGATCTCGTGGAGAATCGTCAGCGTGCCTGTCGAATCAGCGACCTGCTTGCTCAGGCACTCGACGGCGATGATCGGTTGGGACATGGATGACGTTGCGATTCATGGGTTGATTCCGGCCCGCCGCCGATGGCTGGCGGACTGTAGCGCGGCCCTCGCCACGGCGACGCTGTTGGGCGTGATGCCCTCACTCTGTCTCGCCGCGGCGCCGGCCCGCAGGATCCTCGTTGTCGGCGACAGTCTTTCGGCCGAGTACGGCCTGGCACGCGGCAGTGGCTGGGTCGCGCTGCTAGAGAAACAACTGGCCCGCAAGCACATCGCAGCCGTGGTGATCAACGCCAGCATCAGTGGCGACACCACGTCGGGCGGCTTGTCGCGTTTGCCGTCCTTGCTGCGCGAGCATCGCCCCGACCTGGTGCTGCTCGAGCTGGGCGGCAACGACGCGCTACGCGGCCTGCCGCTGACGATGACGCGTGCCAACCTAGCAGCGATGGCCCGGTTGGCAAAGGCAGCGCACGCGAGAGTCGTCGTGCTGGGCATGCAGCTGCCACCGAACTACGGGCGTGCCTACGGCGAGCGCTTTGCTGCGCTCTTCGCCGATGTCGCCACTGCCGAAGGCGCGGCGCTGGTGCCCTTCATGCTCAAGGGCGTCGCCGACAGTCCGCAGGCCGAAGCGATGTTCCAGGCCGACCGCATCCATCCGATCGCCGCCGCGCACCCAACCATCCTGGCCAACGTCTGGCCTGTGCTCGAACCGCTGCTGAGCGCTGGCCGCTAGCGCTGCTTGTCGCCCGGCTCGCGCTTGTCGGGTTGCTTGTCGTCCCTGGGTTCGCGGCGTTCTTCGCGTGACCGGGCCTCCGGTCGAGTGCCACGGTCATCGGCCGGCGGCGTGCGCTGCGCCTGTGGGGCTCGCGGCGACTCGGCGGCCCGCGGCAACTCCGCACCGCGGGGCACCACAGGTCGAGGCTCCATGCGTGGCACGGGCTGGATCGGCTGCGCAGGCTGAACGGCTTGCGGCGACGGCACCGACTGCATCGGCACGACGCGCTCTTGCTCGGCAGGTGGCCGCCCCGGCCGCGGCGGCGGTGGCTGCCGAAGCGGCTGCGCGACGGGTGCCGCCGCTGGCATGGGCTCGATCGATCGCACCGGCTGCGCCGGGGCCGACCGAACCGACTGAGGCGGCAGCGGCGCGACTTCGGTCGAAGGCCTGCGCTCCTTGATGGCGACCCCCGGTCGGCCGATCGCATCGTCGATGGATGCACCTCGCCGCCCGCCGCCGGGCGGATTGTCACGCGCCCGCGGCTCCCGCTCCACGCTGCCCGGCTCACGCCCGATCGCGCCGCGTGGCGGCCGGCCGATTGCCGTTGCCTCCGGTGACTCCGGCGTCGTGGCGACCGTCGGCGTCGTGGCGACCGTCGGCGGCGACCCCGCCCTTCCGCCTTCCGGTCGCCCGCCTTCCGGGCGACGATCCGGGTCGCCGCGGCCGGCGAAGCCGCCCGGCGAGCGACCTTCGAACGGCGGCCGGAGCACACCACGACCTTCTCCCGCACGGATCGACGGGGGCGCTGCCACCGGCGGCGGAGCCGCCACCGCCGAGCCCGGCCTGGACTCCGAGACGAAGGCGCGCACGCGCGGGTCGTCGCGGAACTGGCCGGCACTGGGGCCGACGGCCTGCCGGCCGGTGATCACGCTCGCCGGCACCACGGTCACGGCATTGGGCCAGCGCCGGTTCGCGAAGTCGCGGCGATCGGCCTCGCCGTTGCGGTTGTTGACGATCGTCGTGATGCGGGTGACGTTGGTGACGTTGGTGATGTTGATGTTGCGTACGTAACCGGCGCTCGACCGGTAGCTGGGCACGTAGACCTCGCGCGGCGCCAGCGGAAACCAGCCCACTGGCTGGCCGCCGCCGATGTTGACGGAGACGCTGACCCGCGGGCCACCCATCCACGCCACCAGCGCCGGGGCGTAGACCGGCCGGGCCACGTAGGTGCCCGGCGCCCAACCCCAGCTGTTGCGGTGGTACACCCAGCGGCCGTAATGGAACGGCGCAAAGCCCCACGGCGCCTCGTCGACCCAGGTCCAGCCCCAAGGTCTCACCCAGGCCCAATGGCCGGTGCTGTACGGCGCCCATCCGACCGCGACTTCCCGCGGCGTCCAGACAGGACCGTAATCGGATGTCTGCTCCCACTGACCGTAACGGTCGAGATCTTCGGCGCCTGTCATTTCCGGAGAGACATAGCGCACCGCAGCGACGCGGTCTTCGGCGCGGTCGCGCGCATCGACAAATGTCGAAAAGGCGTCGCGCACCGGTTGAAGCGTCGCGTATTGCGGCGCGCCGCCGGTGTCGAGCCAGAACTGCACATGCTGACCGGCCGTCACGGGCAAGGCGCTGTTCCGACCTTCGAAGACGACCCGGCCGGCCAGAACGGTAACGTCGCTCGCCTGCTCGAGCCGGTCGAAACGGTAGCGGCCGACGGTCAGGGCGCGAAAGCTGCCTTCGTCGGTCTCGAGCACGAACTCCGTCGCCGCAGCAGCGGTCCGGATGCGCACCGCAGCGCTGCCCCTGTGCAGATGGACGACGAAACGGGCGTCGTCGAGCTGCACGACCTCGAGCTCGGTGGCGGCGTCGAGTCGCAGCGTCGTGGTGCCCAGGGCGATGTCGGCACGGGCGCCGTCGTCGGTGGCGATGCGGTCGCCGCTCGTCAGCGGCCGGTTGCGGCCGACGCCGATCCATTCGTTGCTGTCGGGGCCGTAGAGCCAGACCTGCCCGGTGACGTCGCTCAGGCGGGCGACGCGGCCAGGCGGGTCGACATCGGCGGCCTGCGCATGCACCAACGCGCCTGTCAGGAGAAGCGCGAAGGCGACCAGCGCCGTGCGGGCCGCAACCCGGCCGGCGCGATGTGCCCTGTCGAAAAAGGGGATGCGGGTCATGCTGAAGTCTCCGTGCTCGCGTTTGTCATGAACGTGCGACAGCTGGTGCCTGCCGACCAGCCGGGGTCGATCGACACGTTCCTTTACATCACCCCCGGCGCCCGATCAGCCAGCCGCATGTGCTCAACTTGCCGATGCTGCCTCGGCTGACCGCCACAGCCGGCATTCAGTAATTGTTCTGGAACGCCGTCGAAGCCCAACGCTTTCACGTCAGCTTCGAGTCGAGTCCGTTCGTCGGGCGGTTCGACGAACGGCCGCAACTTCTGAACAACGTGGTAGCGCTCGAATCGGTTGCCATGTCCACTCGCGGGGAAACTTGCAGGTCGCGGGCAGGCTGGCGCCAATGATGTCAGACCATGCCGCCCGTACTGAAGAGCCCGACCTTCCTGTCTGCAATGAGCGTGGTCACGCCGCTCTAATTCTGGGTATTTTCATGTTGGGGTGGTCGCGTGTGTCGCAACGCCCGTGTCTTGGTTCGGCTTGCCGGCATCGGTCGAATTGCAACAGGTGTAGAAGATCGGCCCACTTGACCGGCCAGACGTGGTTGGCCTGCGCGGCGAGCTGCACGTCCTGCCAGCCACGATCGCGGCCGTATTGCCGGCGCTGCCAACATCGTCGCCGGCGTGAAGGCGGCAATGCCTGCCGGTGCGGCGACACGAGGTCGGGCCGGCCCCAAGCTGTCACCTGGCCGCCGCCGCCGCCGCCGCCGCCGATGACGGTCGCATCTCTGCTGATGCGCTCCGTTCGCGACCGACGCCGCCAAGGCTCGTGATCGCGGCGTAGCGCGCCGTCTTGTTGGCGAGCTGCCGCTTCGTGTCGGCCGAGTTGGCGACGATCATGCCCGGCTGTGCACCCTGCATTCTTCGCCAAATCAATCGGTGAAGCGGATCGAGAGAGCGAGTTCTAGCACCTGCTCCGTGAATTGATGCTGTTCGGTTCCGACACCGGCCTTGCCGATCAGCGATCGACGATCGTCGCCGATGCAGAAATCCAGAGCGCGCGGCCGCGGCGGCCGCACGGCAGTCAGCGTGCTGGCATAGGCTTCGCCACCGTAAGCCGTGCCGAAATGCGTGTAGTGCCTGACGTTCATCAGCTTCCAGTTTGCGCATCGAGATTCCCTTGTTGCAGCGCTGTCGTTGGACAGACCTCTGCCGCGGGCCGGTCAACACATTGCAGGTTCAAGCTGAGGTCGAAGTTGTGCTCGAATCCTTCGCGGCTGAAATAACCTGCCTTGGGGTCTGTCGATTGAAGTGCGACGAAGCCGTCGGGCAGGCTGTGAAACGAGATCGGGCACCCCTGTAGCTTCAAGGTGTAGGTCTTCAGGTTCAACGTGGCGTTCGCAGGTTGGCGCAGAAGTTCGGCAGGATCTCGAGCCTGAAGCGGGCCCATCGCGAGCAAGCTCGTCAGAACAGCGATCAAGGCACGTACCTTGCAAACAAGTCGACTCATGGCGGTGGCCTCCTCGGCGTGAAGCCTTCGGGAAGGAACTGCAGCCGACCCTGTACATCTGGAAACCGCGGGCCGTCGAACAGCACGACTTGGGCGTTCGCGAACGCGGCATAACGGTCAACGAGCCCGTTCAAATTGGGATTCGCGTTATTGACGGCCGCCGGAAGGTTGATGAGGCATGCGACGCGCCGAAACGACACGTTTTCGTAGATCGTGACTGCCTGGTTCGGCGTCAGCTGGCTG
>JBDTCA010000391.1:0-4557 GCA_039923815.1 Caldimonas sp.
GCATCGAGCAGTTCGATCGCGAGACGAAAGCCCCGCGCAAGGTCGTCGACACCATCGCCGACTTCGCCGCCAATGCCGGCATCGTGCTCGGTGGCCGGCCGGTGCGGCCGCACGACATCGACCTCCGCTGGGCCGGCGCCATGCTCTACAAGAACGGCGTCATCGAAGAGACCGGCCTCGCCGCTGCGGTGCTCAACCACCCCGCCAACGGCGTCGCCTGGCTTGCCAACAAGATCGCTGCCTACGACGAGCAGCTCGATTCCGGCGACGTCGTCCTCGCCGGCTCGTTCACCCGGCCGACCCCCGGGGCGCGAGGCGATACCTTTCACGTCGATTACGGCCGGCTCGGCGCCATTGCATTCCGTTTCGCCTGACCGATCCCACAACGCCTTCGAGCGACTGCCCATGAAACTCCCGGTCAACACCTTCAAGGCCGCCATGGCCAGCCGTCAGCCGAGGATCGGGCTCTGGGTCGGCCTTGCCAGCGGCTACGCGGCCGAGTTGCTCGCGACCACCGGCTTCGACTGGCTGTTGATCGACGGCGAGCACGCGCCGAACGACGTTCGCAGCGTGCTGGCCCAGCTCCAGGCAACGGCGGCCTATCCCGTCGCCACCGTCGTGCGACCGGTCGACGGCAGCACGGCGCTCATCAAGCAGTACCTCGACATCGGCGCCCAGACGCTGCTGGTGCCCATGGTGCACACCGCCGCGCAGGCCGCGCAGGTCGTGGCCGCCACCCGCTATGCACCGCGCGGCGTGCGCGGGCTCGGCAGTGCATTGGCGCGAGCCTCGCGCTGGAGCGGGATCGACGGCTACGTGCAGCACGCCGACGAGGAGATCTGCGTGCTGGTGCAGGTTGAGTCCGTGCAGGGCCTGTCGGAGCTGGCGGCGATCGCCGAGGTCGACGGTGTCGACGGCGTCTTCTTCGGCCCGGCCGACCTGTCTGCCTCGATGGGTCATCTCGGCCAGCCGAACCACCCCGACGTGCTGCGCGCCATCGACGACGGCATCGCCGCGGTCATCGCGGCCGGCAAGGCACCCGGCATCCTGGCCACTGATCCGTCACTCGCCCGCCGCTATCTGGATGCCGGCGCCCTGTTCGTCGCGGTCGGTCTCGACACCACGCTGCTCGCCCGGGCAGCGCGCGAGCTGGCTGCCGCGTTCGTCAGGATTCCGTGATCTAGTACCGCCGTTTTCGGCGCGTGATTTCCCTGCTGGTGGCTGCTGTCTGGCAGGCACCGAGTCTTTCGGTAATCTCATTCTTGTCTTTCACTGAAGCTCGCAAGTCTTTGGTTCTTAAGGCATTTTTCCGGCTCGTGACGGTCTTGAGGTCCATCTGCTAAGTCATTGATTCCATTGATTTTTGTTTCATTCCTGAATTGACCCTGCCCAGGCCTTGGGCTACAGTGGCGTGAAGTGCACTTTGGTGGGGTTTTGTGGCGAACGTCGTGTTTCAAGGCCCCGCAGCGCTGACGCTGGATGGCAAAGGGCGGATCGCCATGCCGGCGCGCCACCGCGAGCTGCTGGCCGCGATGGGCGTGAACCAGCTCACCATCACCAAGCATCCCGAAGGCTCGCTGCTGATCTTTCCGCGGCCGGCCTGGGAACAGTTCCGCGACCGCGTCGCCGCCCTGCCCATGGACTCGAGCGGCTGGAAGCGGGTCTTCCTCGGCAATGCCATGGACGTCGACATCGACGCGTCATCGCGCCTGCTCATCGCTCCCGAGCTGCGTGCGGCCGCCGGCCTCGTGCGCGACGTGATGCTGCTCGGCATGGGCAGCCACTTCGAGTTGTGGGATGCCGAGCGCCACGCGGTGCACGAAGCGGCGGTGATGCAGTCGCCGATGCCGGATTCGCTCAAGCACTTCAGCTTCTGATGCGCGCCGATCGCCGATGAACTCCGACCTCGCCTCGGGGCACGTGACCGTCCTGCTTCGGGAGGCGGTCGACGCGCTTGTCGGCTCGGCCGACGGCATCTATGTCGACGCCACCTTCGGCCGCGGCGGTCACTCGCGGGCGGTGCTCGCCCGGCTCTCGCCGCGAGGTCGGCTCATCGCCATCGACCGCGACGCCGCCGCCGTCGCTAGCGCCGCAGCCGATGCCGAACTCGCTGGCGACGCCCGCTTCGCGATCGAGCACGCTGCCTTCTCGTCGTTGGCCTCGACGCTGGCCGCGCGAGGCATCACCCAGGTCGATGGCGTCCTTCTCGATCTCGGCGTCTCGTCGCCGCAGATCGATGACCCGGCGCGCGGCTTCTCGTTTCGTTTCGACGGCCCCCTCGACATGCGCATGGACACCACGCGCGGCGAGAGCGCGACCGAGTTCCTGGCCCGCGCCGATGAGCGCCACATTGCGGAAGTGATACGCGACTATGGGGAAGAACGGTTTGCTCTTCAGGTTGCAAAGGCGCTTGTTGCTCGGCGCGAAAGCGGGAACCCTGTTCGAACCACAGGCGAACTTTCCGACCTCGTGGCTCGTTCGGTCCGCACCCGCGAAGCGGGCCAGAACCCTGCAACGCGGACGTTTCAGGCTCTTCGGATTTTCGTCAACGCCGAGCTTGAGGAACTCGAACAAGCCCTGAACGCCGCCCTCGAGGTGCTCGCCCCGGGCGGCCGCCTTGTCGTCATCAGCTTTCATTCGCTCGAGGACCGGATCGTCAAGGCCTTTGTCGCGAAGGAAAGCAAGACGGTGTTCGATCGCCGGGCGCCGTTCGCCGAGGAGGCGCCGCACCGGCTGCGCGCCATCGCCCGTGTCAAGCCCGACATCACCGAGACGCTGGCCAACCCGCGCGCCCGCTCGGCAGTGATGCGCGTGGCCGAGCGCACCGACGTCGCGCTCGCTCCCGACGGCCATGTCGGCTCGGCCGGAGCCGCGCGGTGACGCGCCTGAACGTGCTGCTCCTCATCGTGCTGCTGGCGAGCAGCCTCTACCTGGTCCGTGTCTCGTACGAATCGCGGCGCCTGTTCGCCGCGCTCGACAAGGCCCAGGGCGAAGAGCGCACGCTCGACACCGACAGCGAGCGCCTGAAGACGGAGTTGCGCACCCAGGCGACGCCGTTGCGCGTCGAGCGCACGGCGCACGATCGTCTCGGGATGCGCTCGGCGACACCGGCGGTGACGCAGTATGTCGAGCTGCCGCCCGCCGCGTCGGCCCCGGCTTCGGGTGGGCTGAAGTGAACAAGAAAGGCACGGCCCGCCAGCGCGCCAATGCAAGCGTGCGCAGCGTCAACTACGCGACCAGCCCGCTGCTGGCATCGCCCACGCCGCCGTGGCGCTCCAAGCTGCTCGTGGCGATGGTCGGTTGTGGCTTCGCCGTGCTGCTCGGTCGCGCCGTCTACGTGCAGATCGTCGCCGCCCCGTTCTTTCTCAAGCAGGGCGATATCCGCTACGCCCACACGCTCGACCTGCCAGCCAGCCGCGGCCGCATCGTCGACCGCAACGGTCTGATCCTCGCCGCCAGCGTGCCCGCGCCCTCGATCTGGGCGATCCCGAAAGATCTCGACGGCGACGCCGCCAGCCGCGCCCGGTTGGCGAAACTGCTCGGCATGACCAGCGCCGAGCTCGAGCGCCGGCTCGGCGACAACCCGAACTTCGTGTGGCTGCGCCGGCAGGTCGACGACGGCGTCGCCAAGGCGGTCAAGGAGCTCTACGTCAAGGGCATCCACGAGGTGCGCGAATACAAGCGCAAGTATCCGGAAGGCGAGGCCGCGGCACACGTCGTCGGCTTCACGAACGTGGAGGACCGGGGCCAGGAAGGCATCGAGCTGGCGTTCCAGAAGGATCTCGCCGGCCGCGACGGCACGCGCCGCGTCATCAAGGACCGGCTCGGTCGCGTCGTCGAGGACGTCGGCGACAGCGTCGCACCCATCGACGGCAAGGACATCGGCCTGGCCGTCGACTCCAAGGTGCAGTTCTTCGCCTACCAGCGCATCCGCGACGCCGTGGCGGCCAACAAGGCCAAGGCCGGCAGCGTCGTCGTGCTCGATGCGCAGAGTGGCGAAGTGCTGGCGCTCGCCAACTTCCCGAGCTATGCGCCGTCGGACCGCCGCAACCTGACCGGCGCGCAGCTGCGCAACCGGGCGTTGACCGACACCTTCGAGCCCGGCTCGACGATGAAGCCGTTCATCGTCGCCTGGGCGCTCGAGACCGGCCGCGTCACGCCGAGCACGGTGATCCAGACCGCGCCCGGCAAGATGAACATGGCCGGCTTCACGATCAGCGATTCGCACGCGCACGGCAATCTGACCGTGAGCGAGGTGATCCAGAAGTCCAGCAACGTCGGCGCGGCGCGGATCGCGCTCACGTTCACGCCGCGCGAGATGTGGGAGCTCTACAGCTCGGTCGGATTCGGCCAGAAGCCGCAGCTGGGCTTTCCGGGTGTCGTCACCGGGCGGCTGCGGCCCTACAAGACCTGGAAGCCGATCGAGCAGGCGACCATGAGCTACGGCTACGGCCTGTCGGCGTCGCTGTTCCAGATCGCCCATGCCTACACCGTGTTCGCGCACGACGGCGAGCTGATTCCGGTGACGCTGACCAAGCCCGTCGACGCCGTTGCCGG
>JBDTCA010000392.1:0-4471 GCA_039923815.1 Caldimonas sp.
GCTCGAGATCGCCGGCCTGCTGAAAGACGCCGATGCCGCTGCGGGCAAGGGTGACTACGTCGACGCGCTCGAAACGCTCGAGGCGATCGTCGCCATCCTCGACACGACGCCCACCGCCGACGTGCAGCTCGACGACGACACACCCGAGGCTGCCGCTGCGGCGCCGGCCAAGGGCGGCAAGAACGACCTGGCCGCCCATCGCGTGGCCTGGGACAACACCTGCAAGTCGGCGGTCGGCGAGATCAACACGCTGCGCGGCAAGATCGCCGCGATGTTCTCCGATGGTTCGCAGGCCGACGCCCTCAAGAATGCGCTCGGTACGCTCGACATGTGCATGGCGGCGCTGAAGAACGACGTGCTCAGCAAGCAGCTCGCGGCGGCGGCCGACCCCAAGAATGCATCGCGTCGCGACGCACTCGCGGCATCGGCCAAGCAGACGGTGGCGCAGCTTCGCAAGTTCGTCGATCAGCATCCGGTCATGAAGGAACTCGACGACAACGAGGTCCACAAGATCAGCGCCGCCGGCACGGTGTCGGCCAAGCTGAAGGAAATCGAGAGCGCGCTGGCCTGATCGAGAAGACCGGCCGCCGGCCGTCCGCGCTCAGGCGCGGACGTCGCCCGCCGAGCCGATCAGCGCGAGCGTCGAGTCGGCTTTCCAGCCCTTCTTGCGGTGCTCGGCGACGACGTTCGTGAAGATGCCGCCGCGCACGTTCCATCGCGCCGTGATTCGGGCATAACGGGGCTTCGCCGCAGCGACGATGTCGTCGAGGATGCTGTTGGTGACCTTCTCGTGGAAGGCGCCTTCGTCGCGATAGCTCCACATGTAGAGCTTCAGGCTCTTCAGCTCGATGCAGAGCCGGTCGGCGACCATGTCGATGGTGAAGCTCGCGAAGTCGGGTTGCCCGGTCAGCGGGCAGTTGCAGGTGAACTCCGGGATCACGAACTGGATCGCGTAGTCGCGCTCCGGCGCGGGGTTGTCGAAGACGTCGAGCCGCTTGAGCGGCCGGGTCGGCGCGGTGGCGACCGGCCGGGTCGAGACAAGAGGCGCGGGACGGGCGGCTCGGGACATGGGCGAGGGGTGCAGCAGCACGAAATACAGGACGGGCGATGCTATCATCCGGGCGCTCGCCGCTCGCCGAAAACCGGCATATTTGTTATTTAAATCAACAGCTTAGCGCGAGCCTCACCTTTCCGATGCGTCTCAATTCGATCAAGCTCTCGGGCTTCAAGTCCTTCGTCGAGCCGACCCACTTCCAGCTTCCGGGCCAGCTCGTCGGCGTCGTCGGTCCGAACGGTTGCGGCAAGTCGAACATCATCGATGCGGTGCGCTGGGTCCTCGGCGAGAGCAAGGCCAGCGAATTGCGTGGCGAGTCGATGCAGGACGTCATCTTCAATGGCTCGGGGCAGCGCAAGCCGGCCGGGCGCGCCAGCGTCGAGCTCGCCTTCGACAACGCCGACGGCCGTGCCGGTGGCCCGTGGAGTCGTTTCGCCGAGATCGCCGTCAAGCGCGTGCTGACACGCGACGGCACCAGCGGCTACTACATCAACAACCAGGCGGTGCGCCGCCGCGATGTCCAGGACGTGTTCCTCGGCACCGGTCTCGGGCCACGGGCCTACGCGATCATCGGCCAGGGCACCATCTCGCGGATCATCGAGAGCAAGCCCGAAGAGCTCCGCTTCTTCCTCGAAGAGGCTGCCGGTGTCTCCAAGTACAAGGAGCGCCGCCGCGAGACCGAGAACCGGCTCAAGGACACGCGCGAGAACCTGACCCGCGTCGACGACATCCTGCGCGAACTGAACCAGAACCTCGAGCGCCTCGAGTCGCAGGCCGAGGTTGCCGGCCGGTATCGCGCCTTGCAGGACGAGGCCCAGCTCAAGCTGCACCAGCTCTGGTTCCTGCGCCATCGCGACGCGGCGCGCGAGGAAGAGCGCGTCAAGCTGGCCGTCGTCGCGGCGGCGGCTGCGCTCGAGTCGCGCACCGCCGATCTGCGCCGCACCGAAGCCGGCCTCGAGGCGATCCGGCAGTCGCACTACGACGCCAACGACGCGCTGCACGCCGCACAGGGCGCGCTCGGCCAGGCCGCGCTCGATGTCAGCCGGCTGGAAGAACGGATCCGCTACGTGGCCGAGGGGCGGGAGCGGATCGTGCGCCAGCGCGGCGACCTCGAAGCGCAGAGCGCGTCGTGGCGTGGCCGCGAGAGCGAGGCCGCCGACGAGCACGGCCGCATCGGCAGCAAGCTCGAGAGCAGCGCGTCCGTGGCCGCCGATCTGGCCATTCAGCTGCAGGCGCACGGCGCCGTGCTCGCGGATCTCGACAAGTCGATGCGAGAGGCCGAGACGGTCAGCGGCGAGCAGCGCAGCATCGTCGCCGGCGTGCAGCAGCGCATCCAGGTCTCGGCCGCCGAGTCGCGTGGCATCGACGAGCGGCTCGAGCAGTCGGGCACCCGCCGCGCGAGGCTGGTGGCCGAGGAAAAGGGCCTTCAGGCGGTCGATCCGGACGAGCTCGGGTCGTTGCGCCAGCGCGCCGCCGACGCCGAGGCGCGCCAGGGCGAAGCGGTGGCGCGCGTGGCCGATTGGCAGCAGCGCGTGCCGGCGCTCGATGCGTCGCGCCGCGCGCTGCAGGCCGGCGTCAACGACGAGAGCCGTCGCCATGCCGAGCTCGGTGCCCGTCTTGGCGCCCTGCAGGCGCTGCAGGAGAAAGTGCAGGTCGAGAACAAGCTCAAGCCGTGGCTGACAAAACACGGCCTTGCCGACCAGGCGGGCCTCTGGACGCGGCTGCGCATCGACGCCGGCTGGGAAGCCGCGCTCGAGGCGGCGTTGCGCGAGCGTCTCGGCGCCATCGAGATCGGCCGGCTCGACACCGTGCGCGCGTTCGCCGCCGATGCGCCGCCGGCGCGCCTCGCCTTCTTCTCTGCCTCGGCGGCCACGCATGCGAGCGAGGGCCGCAAGCTGCCGCGCCTGGCCGACAAGCTCCGACTCGGCGATTCGAGCCTGGCCGCGTTGCTCGGCGACTGGCTCGAAGGCGTCTACACCGCCGACGATTTGGATGCCGCGCTGGCCGCCCGTTCCGGCCTCGGCCACGGCGAGGTGGTGATGACGCGCGAAGGCCATGCCGTCAGCCAGTTCGCGGTCAGCTTCTATGCCCCCGATTCCCAGCAGGCCGGTCTGCTGGCACGAGCCCAGGAAATCGAGAACCTCGTCAAGCAGACGCGCGCCCAGTCGCTCATCGCCGATGAAGCGCGCAGCCAGCTCGCGCGCGCCGAAGCAGCGAGCACGGATGCCGCCGCGCAGCTCGCCGCCAGCCAGCGTGCGGCCGCGGAGGCGCAATCGCTCGCGCACCGCCAGCAGGTCGAGCTGATGCGGCTGACGCAGCTCGCGGCGCAGACCGACGCGCGGCGCCTTCAGCTCGGCAGCGAGCGCGAGAGCCTCGACGCCGAACTCGCCTCGCTCACGGGGCGTCGCGAGGCCGCCCAGGCGGCCTTCGAAGCGCTCGATGTCGAGCTGGGCGTGGCCCAGGAAAAGCACGCCGACCTCGACGGCGCCGTCATCGAATCGCGCCGCGCGCTCGATGGCGGCCGTGCCGCGTTGCGCGACCTCGAGCGGCGGGCGCAGGAGGCGCAGTTCGAGCGCCGCACGCTCGACGCCCGCCGCCTCGAGCTCGAGCGCGCCATCGCCACCGCTCGTCAGCAGCTCGAAGCCAACGAGAAGGCCGACGCCGCGCTCGCCGTCGAGCACGAACGCCTCGGCGACGCATCGGCCGAAGACGAGCTGCATGCGGCCCTGGCCACCAAGCTCGATCGCGAACGCGGCCTCGGCGAGAAACGCAGCCTCTACGACGACCTCGCCTTGCGCCTGCGCGCCACCGACGAGGAGCGGCTCGGCCACGAACAGGCGCTGCAGCCGTTGCGCGACCGCGTCGGCACCCTGAAGCTCGAGGAGCAGGCCGCACAGCTCGGCGGCGCCCAGTATCTCGAGCAGCTCGAGGCGGCCGCGGCCGACCGCGAGGCGATCGCGCGCCAGGTCGAGGAGGGCGGCGTCAAGCTGGCCGGGCTGCAGGGCCGGATCGATGCGCTGCAAAAGCAGATCGAGGCGCTCGGTGCGGTCAACCTTGCCGCGCTCGACGAGCTCACGACCTCGCGCGAGCGCAAGACCTTTCTCGATGCGCAGACGGCCGACCTGAGCGAGGCGATGCAGACGCTCGAAGACGCGATCAAGAAGATCGACCTCGAGACGCGCGAGCTGCTCGGCTCGACCTTCGAGCAGGTCAACGAGCACTTCGGGCGCATGTTCCCGACCCTCTTCGGCGGCGGCAATGCCCGCCTGGTCATGACCGGCGACGAGATCCTCGACGCCGGCGTGCAGGTGATGGCGCAGCCGCCGGGCAAGAAGAACGCCTCGATCCACCTGCTCTCGGGCGGCGAGAAGGCGCTGACCGCCATCGCCCTCGTGTTCGCGATCTTCCAGCTCAACC
>JBDTCA010000393.1:0-2879 GCA_039923815.1 Caldimonas sp.
GATTGCATCAACCAGCAAGGAAAAGACATGAACGCAACGTGGCTCGCCTTGTCGCGTTCGGTGAAGCCGCCGACGACGAACTCTTGCCGAAGGTTGCACTTGAGCTTGAGCCAGGACTTCGAGCGTGCGGCTTCATATGTGCCATTCAGGCGCTTGGCGATGAGGCCTTCCAGTCCCATCGCACAAGCGGAGGCCAAGGCGCTTGCCCCATCCGCGTCGAAGGCTTCGCTCAGGCGAATCCGCGGACTCGTGTTCGTTGCCAGCAGCTCGCGGAGTTTCGCGGTGCGCTCAGCCTGCGGCCGTTGCCTGAGATCCTCGTCGTCGAGATAGAGCACATCGAACACGAAGTAGACGATTGACTGCTCGCGTGAACGATCGAACGCGTTCTGCAGGGCATTGAAGTCTGGGACGCCCTTCTCGTTCAGCACTACCGCCTCGCCATCGAGCCATGCTCCATTGATCGGCAGCTGCTCGAGCTCGCCGGCGAGCCCTCGCATCTTGTCCGTCCAGTCGTTGCCATTGCGAGTGCACAGCCGCACTTGGCCGGCCTGCAGCCTGGCCAACACGCGATAGCCGTCGAACTTGATCTCGTAGATCCACTCGCCTGTTGATGGCGGCACTTTCGCGAGGGTCGCAAGTTGCGGCGACACGCGCTCGGGGAACGGATCGCGTCGGGGCGTCGGCTCAGCGGTTGGCTTGCGAGGCAATGTCCTTTTGCGTACGGCTGGCATATGCCAGTGTGTCTCACGGTTAGTCGCCCTACTACCTCTTAGGACGCTCATCAAGGAAGAGCCGCTGTGCCAGCCGCTCCCCCTTGGCCGCTCGGCTGATCTCCCTCTTAGAGCGCGCCCAGCTGCAGCTCGGCGCCAACCCCTTCTGAATAGCGCCGCCCTGCGGCGGTAGATCGCTCACCCCTTTCGGGGTTCACGCGTGTCGTTGCTGACGTGGGGAGCTTGGTCGTCGTGCTCGACGTTTACTGACCTGGTGGATCGCCCTTCGGTCCGTCTCTTTTCGACGCATAGCGCCCACCCGCCACGCCGCCAGGGTGAAGGCTGCGCCCGCGTCCTCACCCGTTCGGTGCTCGCCTGCGGCTCTGCTCCGCATGCGGCCTCCGGGCGCGCCCTGTCGTCGTGCCAGCTGGTCGCTTCCATGCGCCCGAGACGGCTCCGAAGAGCGATTTTCCCCACCACGACAGCAAAGGACATAGCCATGAGCACGACGACCACCCACCTCAGCAACGACACCATCGAAGCGCCGTTCCTCGCCCCCGAGACTCACCAAAGAGCCGACGGGAAGGACCAAGCCCAAGCCCCGGGCGAGCAGGACAGCGACCTCCGGTTCATCCCTCTCAACAAGCTAGTGCCCTCCCCGCTCAACGTGCGCAAGAGCGGCGGCACCGACATCGACGAGTTGGCCATGCTCATAGACGCTCACGGCCTGCTTCAGACACTTCTCATCATCCCGCACTTGACGAAACAGAAGAAGGCCACCGACCAGTTCGAGGTGGTCGCGGGCGGTCGTCGGCTGCGCGCACTGCGCAAGCTGGCGGAACTCGGCAAGGTCGCCAAGACCGAAGAAATCCTGTGCAAGCTCACCACACGCGAGCAGGCGGTCGCCGTGAGCACGGCCGAGAACAGCGGGCGGGAGGCGATGAGCACCGCCGACTTGATCCAAGCGTTTCGCGACATGGTCGCAGCCGGTGCCACCGTCGAGGAAGTCGCCATCAGCTTCGGCATCACGCCGCTCACGGTCACGCGCCGGCTCAAGCTCGCCAACGTGTCGCCAAGGCTCTTCGAGCAGTTCCGGCAGGGTGAAGTCTCGCTGGATCAAATGATGGCCTTGAGCATTTCTGACGATCACGAGGCACAGGAGCGGGTGTGGGACTCGATGAGCAACTATGAGCGGCACGCGAGCAACCTCCGGAGGCAGCTGCTCGGGCGAGAGATCGACGCGGCACGCGATCCGGTGGCGCAGTTCGTCGGTGTAGAGAACTACGAGGCAGCGGGCGGCGTCATCACGCGTGATCTGTTCGACGAAGAAGAACAGGCGGGCTACATCGTCAACGCAGACCTGCTCTACCGGCTTGCAAAGGAGAAGCTCGACGCAGAGGCCATCAAGTTCCAGAAGGAAGGCTGGAAGTGGATCGAGACACGCACGTCATTCGACTACAGCGAGAGGCATGCGTTTTCGGAGGCTCCGATGGGCATGCGCGATCCGACCGAGAAGGAGCAGGCCAAGCTCGACACGCTGGCCAAGGAGCAAGCTGAAGCGGAAGCAGCACTGGAAGCCCTCTACGAAGGCGAAGGGGACGACATCGATCAGAAGGTGGCGGACGATCTGGAGAGGCAGGCAGACAAGGCCACCCGGGAGACGGACAAGCTGCACGCGAAGATGCGGCGCTACGACCCGGATGTGCTGGTGATTTCCGGCGCTGTCGTGGCCATCGACCACGGAGGCAAGGTCGTCATCTATCGCGGGCTGGTGAAGCCCGAGGACCGCAAGGAGGCGAAGAAGGTGACGGCGAAGGCGAAGGCCTTCGGCCAGGACGGCGATGACGCCGACCCGGCTTCGGAAGGTCCGGCGCTCAGCGAGTCTCTGCATCGCAAGCTGACGGCACACCGCACCAAAGCCCTGCAGTTGCTGCTGGCCGACAACGCCCACGTGGCGCTTGCAGCGGTCGTTCATTCTTTGCTGCAACAGGTGGTCATCGAGCACGCTTACCGTGTGGACTCCGCACTCACCATCCGTGCCAACGGCTGCGACAGCGCACTCGGTCAGTTCGCAGACGACATGCCGGGCTCAAAGGCCGACGCCGAGTTGCAGAGCCGAATCGATAACTGGCGCGAGCGCATCCCCGGCGACGCCGACAAGCTGGTCGG
>JBDTCA010000394.1:0-8552 GCA_039923815.1 Caldimonas sp.
TAGCCGCCGGCGCGTTCGCCACCCGGGCGGCGCACCTTCTGGATGGCCCAGACGAGGCCGGCCTCGACCGGCGTCGTCGTCTCGTCGATGTCGTGGCCGTAGAGGCACAAGCCCGCTTCCAGGCGCAGCGTGTCGCGGGCGCCGAGGCCGGCGGGCTCGACCTCGGGCTCGGCGAGGAGGGCGCGGGCGAGCGCGTCGGCATCGGTGGCGGCGACCGAGATCTCGAAGCCGTCTTCGCCGGTGTAGCCGGAGCGCGTCGCAAAGCAGTCGAAGCCGGCGATGCGCGCGTCGGCACCGCTCATGAAGGTCAGCGCCGCGAGCGCCGGCGCCAGCCGCGCCATCACCGCCGCCGCCCTCGGGCCCTGCAAGGCGAGCAGGGCGTGGTCGGGCATCGACTCGATGGCGCATCGGCCGCCGATGGCGCGCTGCAGATGGCGTGTGTCGGCGACCTTGCAGTCGGCGTTGACGACCAGCAGGAGGTGGTCGTCGCGACGCGTAACCATCATGTCGTCGAGGATGCCGCCGGCGTCGTTCGTGAAGAGCGCGTAGCGCTGCCTGCCGACGACGAGGCCGGCGATGTCGACCGGCACCAAGGTCTCGAGTGCCGCGGCCGCGTCGCTGCCCACGAGGCGCAGCTGACCCATGTGCGAGACGTCGAACAGCACCGCCGAGGCGCGGCATTGGCGATGCTCGGCGAGGATGCCGGCGGGGTACGAGACCGGCATGTCGTAGCCGGCGAAAGGCACCATCTTCGCGCCGAGCTCGACGTGGAGCGCGTGCAGCGGCGTCCTCAGCAGGGCCGAGGTGGACGCAGGATGGGGTTCGGACATGGGGCGGCTCCGGAGCAGGTTCGACGCCCGACGAGCCGTGCCTGCGCACGACCCTCCGGGAAAACTGCCCCCTCTGTCCGCTCTACCTGAGAGATTGGCGGTGCCGTGAACGGTGCCGCTTGCCCCTTCGGTGGACCCGCTCGAAACGGGTCTCTCTCCAGCGAGGAACGCCTGCGAGCAGGCGCTTGCCAGTCCTGGGTACCTGAGCGTTCGACGCGGCTCTCGCCACCTCTGCGCCTTCGGTGGCGTCGACGAACTCGACGCTCTCTCCTGGCCAGGCGCAGTCTAGCAGCGGCCCGCGCGTCTCACGCCTTGCGCACGCCGAGTCGGGCCCGGCGGGCGAGGAGTTCGCGGTTGACCGGATTCCGCTCCAGGAAGCCGGAACGGAATTCCGGCGGCACCTGGTCGGCCGCGACCGCGCTCAGCCAGGCGACGCCGGCGGCGACGGCTGCGCCGGCCGCATCGGTTCGGCCGACGCCATCGAAGGCCTCGGCCGCGGCCAGCCAGAGCTCGCCGCGGTAGAGGTCATCGGGCTCGATGCCTTCGGGCGCCGCCAGGATGGCGTCGGCCAGGCGCGCCGCCATGGCCGTATCGCAGGCGCGCGCCGCGAAGCGGGCGGCGCGGATACGGGCAGCCAGGGCCACGCCGGCCAGGCCGGCCTTCTCGGCGCGTTCGAGCACGGCGAGCGTGCTTGCCAGCGCCTCTGCAGGGGCTGACAGCCAGGCGAAGTCGAGTTCGATCATGAGCGCCAGGCTGCCGCGCCCGCCGGTGGCGACGCGTTCGCGGGCCAGCAGCAGAGCGGGCCCGGCCGGGTGACCGAGCGCCAGCTTGAGCCGGCCTTCGAGCTGCGCCAGCCGCGCGTGCAGGAAGGGAATCGTCGGCAGGCCACGCGCCGCCTCGAGCGATTGATGCGCGCGTGCCGGCTGGCCCATGTGGATCCAGAGGCAGGCGAGGTTGGCGTGGCCGGCGACCACCATCGACGGGTTCTGGCCCATGGCTTCCAGCAGCAGCTCGCTGGCGCGCAGGGCGTCGCCATAGCGTGCCGAATCGCGAAGCACGGCGACCGTGTGCAGATCGATCGGCCACGTCACGCCCTGGGCGGCATCGATGGCCAGCGCCTGTCGCCTGGCCTGCTGCAACGCCTGCAGCGCTTCGGCCATGGCGCCGACGCCGCGTCGGTTGGCCGCCAGGTTCGCACCGGAGAGCGCGGCCCGTTCGTGACTGCCCATGGCATGACAGACCGCGAGCGCGCGGCGATGGAAGGCCTCGGCCTCGACCGGCTCGTTGGCGTGATCGAGGCAACAGGCGAAGTCGTTGAAGTAGGTGGCCTGTGCTTCGGGCGGACCTTCCGCGATGACCCACGGCAGCGCCGATCGCAGCAGGCGCACGGCGCGTTCCGTCTGGCCCAGGAAGCTCGCGCAGCCGGCCGAATACAGGGTCGCCTTGACCTCGAGCATCGGCAGTTGGTGGCTGCGCGCCAGCGTGGCGGCGGCTTCCGCGGCTGCCGCGCTGGCCACGAAATCACCCGCATCGCGCAGCCAGATCGACCGGGCCAGCATCGACTCGGCGCTGTCGGTGGCGCTGGCGGCGAGCCGGTCGAGGCGGTCGTAGAGCGGCAGGCCGATCTGCGTGCGGTCGACGGTCCGCATGGCGTGGGACCAGGCGTGCAGCGCCTGGAAGGCGTCGCCAAGTCGACCGATCCGCTCGCCGATGTCGACCGCGCGCAGCAGGCAGTCGCAGTGCTCGCGCAGCCGCAACGCCTCGCGCGCCGCAGTGGCGGCGAGCATCAGTGCGTCGAAGGCGCGAGCGTCGTCGCCGGCGGCGATCCAGTGTCCGGCGATCCGTGCCGGCGCACCGCCGCGCACCTCCAGGAAAGCGGCGACCTCGGCGTGCAGGCGCCGCGCCACGGGCGCAGGCACGGAGGCCAGCGCGCTCTCGTAGATGAGGTCGTGCGCGAAGGCGCCGTCGTCGCGCAGAACCTGCGCCGCCTCCAGCTCGGCCCACGGGTCAGCGAGCGCGAGCGTGCGCAGGCCGAGCACGTGTGCCGCCAGCTCGATGTCGAAGTCGGGCGCGGCGACGGCGGCGCAGCGGGCGAGCTGCACGGCAGTCGTCGACAAGTGGCCGATGCGGCGCTCGATGAGGGCCGCCACGCTCGTCGGCACCGCCGAAGGAAACGAGCCGCCGGACGCCGGCCCGGAAAAGCCGTCGGCAGCCGCGCCGACAAGCGCAGGCAGCGCATGCGAGCCGCTCGCTGCGGAGGCGAGACGCAGCTTGATCGTCTCGAGCACGAAGAGCGGGTTGCCGCCGGTGCGTGCGTGCAGCGCGGGCGCCTCGGCGTCGGCATCCAGGCCGTCGATGGCGAGCGACGCAAGCAGCTCTCGCAGATCGCTCACGCCGAGCGGCGCCAGAACGATGCGCTCGGCTTCCGGTTGCGCCAGAAAATCGTCGAGGAGCGCGCGGCCTGCTGTCGAGATCTCGGCGGGCCGCGCCGTCACGATCCACGGCCGGCGGCTGCCCGCGGAGACGTACTGCAGCAGCTCGATGCTGGCGTCGTCGGCGAAATGGAGGTCGTCGAAGACGACGCTGCCGATCGCAGCGCCCGTGGTGCCGTGGCGATCAGCGTCGCCATCGTCGAGCGCTATCGAGACCGCGTTGAAGAAGCGCGCGCGTTCGGCGGCGCTGGCGATCGGCCGCGCCTCGCCCAGCTCGGGCAGCAACCGCGCGAGCTCGGAGCGCACGGGCGCGGGCAGGGCGTCGACGGCGGCTCTCGGCAACTGCCGAAGCAGCCGCGAGACGGCGGCGTAGACGACCCGTTCGTCGCCCGGCCGGGCCCCGGACATCAACGCTCCGCCTTGCGAGGCCGCGAAGTCGCCGACCAGCCGGGACTTGCCGAGGCCGCCCTCGCCGATGACGGCGGCAAAGCGGCGCTCGCGCCAGGCTTCGGCGAGGCGGTGCCATTCGGCGTCGCGGCCGACCAGCCGTGGCGGCCTCAGCACGGCTGCCGGCACCGGGCGGCGCTGCGCCGTGGGCGTGGCGGCGGCGCTTCCCGACGTCGGCGTCGAGCCTGACCGTTCGATCAGCGCCAGCAGGGCGAGCGTCTCGGCCGACGGCGACGCGCCGACTTCGTCTTTCAGCACCGCCTCGCAGCGGTCGAACGCGAGCAGCGCGGCGGCACGGTCGCCGGCGGCGTAGTGCAGCCGCATCAGCCGGCAATGGGCCGCTTCCGATGTCGGATCGGCGCCGACGAGTTCGCGGGCCCGGGCGATCGCCGTGCCGAGATCGCCCGCCTGCTCGGCCGCCTCGGTCGCCTCCACGAGGCGGGCCGCGTGCCACAGGCGACGCATGTCGCGCTGTGCGGCGAGCCAATGTGCGAACTCACCGGCCGGCTCGCTCTGCAGTTCGTCGAGCAGGGTGGTGGCTGCGGCGAGGTCGTGCGTGACCCCGGCAGCGAGGCTCAGCGTCGTGCGGCCGGAGACCAGACCCGCGCCGTGCTCGCGGCGCAGCTTGAAGACGCGCTGGCGCAGGCTGTTTCGGGCGGCGGCGTCGTCGACCCCCGGCCACAGCAGCAGGGCGAGACGGTCGCGCGTGGTCGCGCCCTCGACCGCGAGCCACGCCAGCAGGGCCGCGTCGAGGGCGGGCAGCGGCACACGTCGCCCCTCGGTGGTTCGAAGCTCTGGCGTGCGGGCGAGAGAAAGCTGCATCGGGGTCGAGGTGGCAGGGTCGATTCCAGGTTGTAGACGAGGCAGCGTTAGCGCGACGTTATGCGCGGCAAGGCAGCGCTAACGATCCGCTAACGGCGCTGCCGCGAGACTGCCTCATGGCAGCGCCGCTGGCGCCGAAGGAGAAGCATAGTGAAGCCCGATCGTTCGAACGGATGGCTGCAGCGAGCCTCGCACCGACTCACGCTGGCCGCTGCGCTGGCCTTCGGGCTGGCACTCGTGTCCTCGGGTTGCGGTGGCGGCGGCGACGACGAGAGACCGATGCCGGCGGCACCGAGCGCAAGCGCCTCGATCGGTCCAGCCGGCGGCACGCTCGTCGGACCCGACGACGTCCGCGTCGAGGTGCCGCCAGGTGCCCTCGCCGAGGTGACGACGATCACCGTGACGCGCAGTTCGGCCGGTGCTCCCGCCTTGCCGGCAAGCGCGGCCGGCCACCAGCCGATGTACGAGTTCACGCCGCACGGCCTGAAGTTCGCCGTGCCGGTCACGATCAGCATGCCTTCGACGCTCGATCCGGTCATCGACCCGGTGTTCATGGCACAGCCCGGCGAGGGCTGGGTTCGGGTTGACTCGGCCGTCGCGAACGGTCGTGTCGCGTGGCCGTCGAGCCACTTCTCCTGGAGCTACCAGTTCACGTGCAGCGCCGCCTACCCGCCGGGCACACCGCTCCCTGCCAACCCGGTCGCCTGCCAGTTCCCGAGCGCCGCCGCGGTCGTCACGGCGGTGCCTGCGGCGGCGATGGGGCCGCGGATGCTCGATCAGGTCTATCACGTCAGCGCCGAAGCCGATGTCACCGTGAGCTTTCGCTATTCGGCACCGCTCGACTGCATCAATCCGACGATCCGGACCGGGCGGGGGCGGTTGAACGGGTACGTCGATCCCGCCACGCTACCGGTCACACCCGTGGCCATGACGCGCACGCCGGCACCGGACGCTGCCGGCTACGACCGCCTCGCGGGCAGCACCGACTTCACGTATCACTTCGGCCCGGCCGACACCGGCTCCAATCCGGCCGTCTTCCTGTTCAGTTGTCAGGGCGGATTTTCCGCGGGCGGCGGGGTGCTCTTCAACGTGCAGATCGCGCAGCCGCCAGCCGCTCCCGCTGCGCCGACGATCACCACGCAGCCGATGAGCCGCAGTGTCGAGGTCGGCGTCACCGCGACGTTCGACGTGCTAGCCACCGCGCCCGACAACCTCGTCGTGCGCTGGCAGCGAAAGGATGCCGGCGCGAGCGCGTTCGCTGCCGTGTCGGGTGCGGCGCCGATCACGGGCGGCAGCCGGCTCGCCGTCATGGCCCAGGCGGTCGACAACGGCAGCGCGTTCCGGGGCCAGGTCTGCAACAGCCTGGGCGGTGTCGACAACTGCGTCTACACGAGCACGGCCACGCTCACCGTGACGCTGCCGCCCCCGCCGGCCGGTGCGCTGGCGGCGAACTCGCGTCTCGGCGGCGCCTTCCTGTCGACCTGCGGCATCTCCCAAAGCGGCGGGGTGCTGTGCTGGGGCGCGAACGGCTACGGCGAACTCGGACGCGGTTCGACCCCGCCGGCGGAGGGCGCGCCCGCAACGGCAACCGGACTGACGGGAGTGACGTCGGTCGGCGCGTCGAGCTTCATCGGCTGCGCGATTCACAGTGGCGGCCGCCTGGCCTGCTGGGGAAGTTATCCCGGGGTCGGGCGTGGCGAGCAGAGCGCGGTGCCGGCCAGCGTCGCCGGCGTGATCGACGCAAAGCTGGTGCGCGTCGCGAACGGCGTGTTCTGCACCGTCGACGGTGACCGGCGCATCCGCTGCAGCGACATCACAGGGCCCCTGCAGATCGATGGCCAGGTCGTGGACGATGCGATCGATGTCGCCTTCCACGGCGCCGGCCGTTGCGTGTTGCTGGCCTCGGGCGATGCGCGCTGCGCGATGTACGACGGCACCGCCCGCCTTGTGACCGCGCGCGTCGTTCCGATGGTGCGTTCACTGGGCGGCGTACCGGGCTACAGCGGCGTCGGTGTGCCGTTCTGCGTCGTGCTGCAGAGCGGCGCGGTCCGTTGCTGGGGAAGCAACGTGAACGGCCAGCTCGGAACGGGCAACGCCGACCTGTCCATCGACGACCTCGCCATTCCGGGCATCGGAACGGCGGTGCAGGTCGCGGTGGGCACGCGTCACGCGTGTGCCGTCCTCGCCGACGGCACCGTGAGCTGCTGGGGCTCAGGCTACCTCGGCAACGGCGCGGGCGTTGAATTGTCGAAGGCACCGCGGTCGGTGAGCGGCCTGACGGGCATCGTCGAGATCACGGCCGGCTACGACACGACCTGTGCCTTGCGCGCCGACGGTGCCGTGCTGTGCTGGGGTGACAACGCCAGTGGCAGCATCGGCATCGGCAGCCTCGGCCCGGCCGTGCTGGTGCCCACGCCGACCGTCGCCGGCGACGTGTTCGCGCGATGATGAGGAGCGGAAGCTTCGTCCGATGAGCGAACGACGCGCGGATGGCCGGTCAGAGCCGCGACATGGCCTCGGAGACGCTGCGCAGTCTCGGCTTCGTGCAGGTCGTGACATCTGAAGGCAGTCGAGCAGCGCGCGCGGCGAGGCACCGGATAATCCGGCGCCATGACGATGCCGGACGAGTGGCTCACCATCGAGTCGCTCGATCTCGAGGCGCAAGGCGTGGCCCACAACGCCGAGGGCAAGGTCGTCTTCGTCGAGGATGCGCTGGCCGGCGAGCAGGTGCGCGTCGCCGTGCATCGCAAGAAGAACAACTGGGAGCAGGCGTCGATGACGGCACTGCGGCGGCCGAGCTCGCAACGCGTCGTGCCGCGCTGCCCGCACTTCGGCGTCTGCGGCGGCTGCAAGATGCAGCACCTGCACGTCACGGCGCAAGTGGCGACCAAGCAGCGGGCGCTCGAAGACGCGCTCTGGCACCTCGGCAGGGTGCGCCCCGAGCGCGTGCTCAGGCCGCTCGAGGGGCCGGCCTGGGGCTACCGGAGCCGGGCCCGTTTCTCGGTGCGCTACGTCGCCAAGAAGGGCAAGGTGCTGGTCGGCTTCCACGAGCGGAAGTCGAGCTTCGTCGCCGACATCTCGAGTTGCCAGGTGGTGCCCCGGCACGTGAGCGATCTGTTGCTGCCCTTGCGCGACCTCGTCGGCGCAATGGCCACGCGCGACCGGCTGCCGCAGATCGAGCTTGCGGTCGGCGACGCGACCACGGCGCTGGTGCTGCGCCATCTCGAGCCCCTTCCGGACAGTGACCTCGAACTGCTGCGTGGCTTCGCCCTGCGTCATGGCGTCGAGTGGTGGCTGCAGCCCAAGGGCCCGGATACGGTGCGTCGGCTCGATGACGCACCTTCCACGCTCGCCTACAGCCTGCCCGAATTCGACATCGCGATGCCGTTCCGGCCCACCGACTTCACGCAGGTCAACCAGAGCATCAATCGCGCGCTGGTATCACGCGCCGTGCGGCTGCTCGAGCCATCGCGCGACGAGCGCGTGATCGACTGGTTCTGCGGCCTGGGCAACTTCACCCTGCCGCTCGCCAGGCAGGCCAGGGGCGTGCTGGGGATCGAAGGCAGCGCGCCTCTGATCGAGCGCGCCGGCGAGGCGGCAGCGCTCAATGGTCTGGCGGATCGCACCTCGTTCGCGGTGCGCAACCTGTTCGAGATCACGGCCGCCGAACTGGTCGCTTTCGGCCATGCCGACAAGTGGCTCGTCGATCCGCCTCGCGAAGGCGCCTTCGCGATCGCCAAGGCGCTGGCCGAGCTCGCCGAGTCGGCTGCGGCAGGCGACTGGCAGCCGCCTGCGCGGATCGTCTACGTGAGCTGCAACCCGGCGACGCTGGCCCGAGACGCCGGCCTGCTCGTTCACAAGGCCGGCTACCGGTGCACCGCCGCGGGTGCGGTCAACATGTTCCCGCACACGGCCCACGTCGAAAGCATCGCGGTGTTCGAAAAGCGGAACGGGGCCGAAGCCCCGTCCGAATTCACCGACGCGGCGTCGAGCTAGTCGCGGCTGCCAGCGAAGCCGAGCA
>JBDTCA010000395.1:0-3858 GCA_039923815.1 Caldimonas sp.
ATACCCGCGCCGGCCGCTGGTTCGACCTGGCCCTGATCTGGCTCATCGTGACGAGCGTCGGCGTCGTCATCCTCGACAGCTTCGCCTCGCTTCACACGCGCTGGGGCGAGACGCTGCAGGTGCTGGAATGGATCTTCACGGTGCTCTTCACCGCCGAGTACATCGCCCGGCTGGCATGCGTGCGTCGTCCGTCGCGCTATGCGCGCAGCGTGTTCGGCATCATCGATCTGCTGGCGGTCCTGCCGACCTGGGCGGCGCTGTTCGTGCCCGGCCTGCACGCACTGATCGATGTCCGTTTGCTGCGCCTGCTGCGGCTGTTCCGGATCCTGCGCCTGGCCAAATATGTCGACGAATACGGCGCGCTCGGCCGGGCGCTGGTCGCGAGCCGGCGCAAGATCTTCATCTTCCTCAGCTTCGTGCTCATCGTCACCGTGGTGATGGGCAGCGTCATGTATGTCGTCGAGGGGCCGGCGAACGGCTTTTCGAACATCCCCATCTCGGTGTACTGGGCGATCACGACGATGACGACGGTGGGCTTTGGCGACATGACGCCGAAGACCGGCCTGGGCCAACTCATCGCCTCGCTGATGATGCTGGTCGGCTGGGGCACGCTCGCCGTGCCGACCGGCATCGTCAGCGCCGAGTTCACCGCCATGCGGATGCCGGGCCATGCGTCGCCCACGACACGAACCTGCCATGCCTGCCTCACGGAAGGGCACCCGGCGACGGCGCGCTTCTGCAGCGACTGCGGCGCACCGTTGCCGGACTATGCCGTCCATTCCGCGTAGCCTGCGACCCTCCAACTCCACTGCCCGAGCGCTCAATGTCGAAAGCACCGGCCCCCGACGCCGAATTCCTGATGCGCGACACCACGTCGCATCCGCCGGCCTACACGCCGGCCTACAAGACCAGCGTGCTGCGCAGCCCGCGGCTGGCGTTGATCTCGCTGCAGCAGTCGCTCTCGGAGGTGACGGCACCGGTCTTCACGGCCGCCGAACTGGGTCCGGAAGACAACGATCTCATCCTCAACTACGCCAAGGAAGGGCTGCCCGTCGGCGAGCGCATCGTCGTCCACGGCCATGTGCTGGACCAGCTCGGCCGGCCCCTGAAGAACGCGCTGGTCGAGGTCTGGCAGTGCAACGCCAGCGGCCGCTACCGTCACAAGCGCGACCAGTACATCGGCGCCCTCGACCCCAACTTCGGGGGCTGCGGCCGCATGCTGACCGACGAGAACGGCTACTACGCGTACCGCACGATCAAGCCCGGCCCGTACCCATGGCGCAACCGCGTCAACGACTGGCGGCCGGCTCACATCCACTATGCGATTTCCGGTGACGGCTGGGTCCAGCGTCTCGTCACGCAGATGTACTTCGAGGGCGACCCACTGATCCGCAGTTGCCCGATCCTCGGCGTGGTGCCGAGCGAGGAGCAGATCCGCGGCCTCATCGCGCTGCAGGACACCAGCGCCTTCGTGCAGCTCGACAGCCGCGCCTACCGGTTCGACATCGTGCTGCGCGGCCAGCGGGCAACGCTGTTCGAGAACCACGTCCAGAAGACACCCGCGGGAGCGGTGCAATGAGCGGCATCGACAGCGCCCCGGGTGTCAGCGAGCTCGTGGTGCGCCGCGAGACTGCGTCGCAGACCGCCGGGCCCTACGTCCACATCGGCCTGGCACCGCAGGCTGCCGGCTTCGACATCTTCGAGCACAACTTCGGCAACGTGCTCGTGAGCGAGGCGACGAAGGGCGAGCGCATCCGCATCGAGGGCCGCGTCTTCGACGGCATCGGCACGGTGCTGAAGGACGTGCTGATCGAGATCTGGCAGGCCAATGCCGAGGGCAAGTACGCGCACGCGGCGGACCGTCAGCCGGGCAAGAAACTCGACCCCGACTTTCGCGGCTGGGGCCGTGCCTGCACCGACTTCGAGACCGGCGTCTACGCGTTCGAGACCGTCAAGCCCGGCCGCGTCGAGGGTCGCGACGGCCGCGTCATGGCGCCCCACGTCAACGCCTGGATCGTTGCGCGTGGCATCAACATCGGCCTGAACACGCGCATCTACTTTTCCGACGAAGCAGCTGCCAACGCGGAAGACGCGGTCATCAACCTGATCGAGTGGGAGGCGCGCCGGAAGACGTTGATTGCCGAGCGGCTCGACCGCAAGACCGACGCCGGCGCCACGGTCTATCGCTTCGACATCCGCCTCCAGGGCGAAGGCGAGACGGTCTTCTTCGACGTCTGAGAGCCGGCTCGGGTCCCCCGTCGCCTAAGCTCTGCACCTGCGAGCCGGCTCTCATTCTCAAATAGGCATCCCATGAAGCTCCTGGTCCTGCACGGTCCGAACCTCAACCTGTTCGGCCGCCGCGAGCCCCACATCTACGGCACGACGACGCTTG
Organism: Caldimonas sp.; assembly: GCA_039923815.1. Classification (GTDB taxonomy): domain Bacteria; phylum Pseudomonadota; class Gammaproteobacteria; order Burkholderiales; family Burkholderiaceae_C; genus Schlegelella_A. Next base: position 2,393 of record JBDTCA010000395.1, read on the forward strand.
CCGAGATCGACACCCGGCTGCACGCGCTCGCGAAGGAACTCGGCGCCGAGGTCGAGACCTTCCAGTCGAACCACGAAGGCGCGCTCGTCGACAAGCTGCACGAGCGAATCGACGCCGTGCAGGGCGCGCTCGTGAATCCGGCCGGCCTGACCCAGCACGGCGTGTCGCTGCACGACGCCATCAAGGCCATGCCGTTCCCCGTCTTCGAGGTCCACATGAGCAACATCGCGGCGCGTGAGGAATGGCGTGCGCATTCGATCATCTCGCCCGCGGTCAGGGCCACGATCCAGGGCCTCGGATGGCGGTCGTACACGGCCGGCCTGCGGGCACTCGCCGAGATGGTCGCCGAGGCAGCTCGCGCCAAGACCGGCGGCTAAGGCCGGCGCCCGCCGGCCGTGCCTTACTTGGCGGGCTGCGGCGAGGCGGCCGACGTGCGCTCGCCGCGGCTCTGCTTCTTCAGCTCCTTGGCCCGCTTCTGTTTCTGCCTGCGGATGCCGCGATCCTTGTCAGCGCTCATGGGAAATCTCCGGGTGTGAAAGTCAGGCCGGGGTTTTACCACCGGCGGCCACTGCGCCGAACAGCGTGCTGCGTGCGGCCAGCGTGATCGCGGCCACGCACGGGTGGGTGATGCGGCGCTCGACCGAGATGGCGTGGAACTCCTCGACGAGCTCGTCGGTGCGGCCGAGCACGCGAACGCCGTACTGGTCGCAGGTTTCCCGCTCGAGCACTGCCGGCGACATGAAGACACCGCGTCCCTCGCGGCCGAAGGCCTTCATGAGCGCGGCATCGTCGAACTCGCCCACGATGCGCACATGCAGCCGCCGATCGGCCAGCCAGGCTTCCATCCGCTTTCGCATCGCAGAAGCAGCGCTCTGCACCAGCATCGGCGCGCCGTCGAGGTTGTCGGGAAAGCGGCGGCCGAGCGTCTTGCGCAACGCCGGCGCGCAGAAAAAGCTCATCGCGGTGGTGCCGAGAGCGTGGCTGAAGGCCTTGACGTTGAGCTGCCGGTTCATCGGCTCATCGGCGATGACGAGGTCGAGCCGGTGCACCGCGAGCTGCGCGAGCAGGTCTTCGAACTTGCCCTCGTGGCAGTGCAGGCGCACCTGCTGGGTGACATCGAGCGCCGGCTCGATGAGGCGATAGGCGATTGCCTTCGGCACCGAATCGGCGATGCCGACGCGGCAGTCGAGCGCCTGACCGCCCGAGCGGGCCTGACCGATCGCCGCCTCGAGCTCGGCGCCGAGGCCGAAGATCTGGTCGGCGAAGCCCAGCGCCGTCTTGCCGGCATCGGTCAGCTCCAGACGGCGGCCGCTCTTTCGAAACAAGGCGCAGCCGAGGCGCTCCTCGAGCAGCTTGATCTGGCCCGAAAGCGTCTGCGGCGTGATGTGAAGCTGCTCGCCGGCGCGCATCACGCCACCGGCCCGCGCGGTCGCCCAGAAGTAGTGGAGGTGCTTGTAGTTCATTCG
>JBDTCA010000396.1:0-12796 GCA_039923815.1 Caldimonas sp.
AGGAAAGCCTTGAACGCCCCTTTCGTCGTGAACGCCCCCGGCGTCTTGAATTCAATATCGCTGCCTTCGAGCGTGACCGAGCTGCGACCCGCGATCAACTCGATCTTGGTCTGCGCGGTGATCGTGATCTCGTCGTTGACCGAGATTACAGATACCTCCTTGTCGGCCCATATCTGCAGCGCATCGGTGTGTGCCCGCAGCGACACCGGACCGTTGGCGGCGTAGGCCCTGATGCCGCCTTCGTGTGTGTACCAGCTCGAATTCTTGCCACTCACCGACGACCAGGTGTGTGCAGCCGTGTGCTGGACGTCGTTCTGCGCCACCACCGAGAGGTCGCCGCCAGCGAACATCGCGATCCCGGCTTCTGTTGCCAACAGCGCAGCGCTGGGCGTGTCGAGAACAACGAGCGGACTCGCGAACGCCTCGACCGGATCGCTGCCCGGTTCGCGGCTGTTCGCCTTCAAGGCAGGCTGGCCGTTGACCGACGCCGGATGCTTGCCCGCGTTCTTCGGATCGAAAAGGTCGAGCAGCTTCGGCACGCTCATGCCGGTGCCGAACGAAGTGAGCTCTCGCGCACCGGCGGTCTTGGCGGCCGTGCCGATGCGTTGGCCGAGGTTGCTTGCCGCCCTGAGCTGCGACAGTGCTTCGTTGGCGTCCATCTGCGTCGAATCGGCCGAGCCGTAGGTGCCGGTTCGCGCCGTCGTCGACACCAACAAGCCTTTGGCAGCATGAACGCCGGCCCAGCCTTGCGTCGCTGTCTCGAAGCCCGAACCGCGCCAGCTGCCGCGTTGCGAGGACGCGCCCGACTGCTGGATCAGGAAGCCGAGGTTGAGCTCAGACATGGCGTAGTCGGCGATCAGGCGCATGCGCAACTGCCCGGAAGCGTCGTCGAGCATCCACTGATTGAAGCCGCCCTCATCGAGCCGCTGCGTGTGCAGGCCGGATATCACGCCGGGATGGTTGACCCCGGAGTCAACGCCCGCCGAGAACGGCGGGGTGTCCGCGCCGTTGTAGAGCTGGCCAGTGACGACCGGTCGGTCGATGTCGCCCTCGATGAAGGCGATGGCGACTTCGGTGCCGATGCGTGGCGTCAGCACCGCGCCCCAGTTGGCGCCGGCCGCAGGCAGGCCGACGCGAACCCAGGTACCCGAGGTCTCGTCACCGGGCGCCCGGCCCGCCGTGTCGATCGCCGATGAGTGGGCAAGGCCGCCGGCATTGGGCCGCTCGCCGCGCTGCCAGTGGAACTGAACCTTGACGCGATGCTCACGGTCGGTGGTCAACGGCTCACGGCTCTGGCCCACGACAAGCGCCGTGGTAGCGCCCGGTGCCGTGGGCTTTCGGATGAAGCCCCGCACGAGCGGCGCCGCCGCGGGCACCGCCTCGAAGTGGTTGAGGTAGCTGCCTTGCTCAATGTCGGTCAGACCGAGGAGCGTTGCTGCCTGCATGCCGAGGTTGTTGGCGGCGTGATGCTCGACAGCAACGATGCAGAATTCGTTGTCGGGTCGCTCGCGGCTCGCGGCAAATGCGCCGGCGTAGTTCAGGGCCGTGGTGTTGGCGCCGTAGAGCGGGTGGTCGACAAGGCTGAAGCAGGCACCTGCGCCGAACACTCGCGCGCTGCCGACGCCTTCGAAGCGTTTGTACGCGAGCTCGAGCGCCGCCAGCCTCAGCGATGCCTCGCGTTCTGCGTGGTCCGCGTCTTGATACCGGTAGGCGCCGGCACCGTCGTAGACCTCGAGCCTGGGCATGTCGCCGAACTCGAGCGAGCTTTCATCGCCGGCCGACGTGCCCACGATGGCCTTGTAGTTCCACGCGGCCAATGCGACCGCGTTGGCGCCGGCGATGCGGGCCGACGAGAACGTGCTCACCGCATCGCTCTGACCATCGAGGTTCGCGGTGGCATGGGTGCGGGCGAATCGCACGTTGCCGAGATCGGGCCGCTTTGCGGCGCCGTCGCCGATGACGAGCACATGGCGGGCACTACCGGCTTCGTCGGCGCGGCCGGCGTCTTCGTCAGCGAGGTGCTCGAAGCGATAGGACAGGCCTTCTTCCGCGATCAGCCGGGTGACGAAAGCGAGGTCGGTCTCGTCGAACTGGCAGCACAGCGAGCGTGGGCGCAGCGTGTGGCTTACATCCCAGCGGAAATGGGCCTGCGGATAGTCCTTGAAGACATCTTCGACGATCGCCTGTGCGGTGAGGTCCTGAAAGACGAAGCTGTCGCGGCGCAGCGCAAGAAAGCTGAGCCAGGGACTGGCGTGTAGGCGGTAACGAGCCAGACCACCGTCGCTGCCGAGCTGTGCCGCTCGCGTCACGTAGCCGTGCCACGGGCGGTACGAGCCATCGGCATGGAGCAGGCTGACGGTGATCTGTTCGCCGATCAGCAGCTTCAGTTCAAAGCGGACGCTGGTCGACAGGCAGTCGATCACCAGCTCGAAAGGCTTGTCGACGTGCTCCCGCATCGTCATACGCTCTGGAATGAGCGCAAGCGACGGCAGGGCGGTCTCGACCTTGAGCATGCGGCCGCGCTGGTCGAGCAGAGCCTCGAAGTCGAGCCGCGACGCCACGTTAGAGGCGAACGCGCGCAGCGACAGGCCCGAAACCAAATTCATGGCGTGCTGCAAGATGCCAAGCTAGGGCAGGGTGATGGTCACGTTGGCCACTCGCGGTGGCAGCTTGACGATCTGTGCATAGGACGCGAGGTCGGCCTGGGTCTGGCGTTTGAGCACCCAACTGAGGCCCGAAAAGGCGATAGCGCCGAGAAACAGGAACACCGACACGATGACCCACAGTGGCACCTCGCGCTTCAGCGCGTGCGAGATCCGGTCGGGTGCCGACCAGTGCGGCGCAAACACGGCACGGCGGCCACGCAATTGGGCGATCTCGTCGCCGAGGCGTGCCGTGAGGTAGTTCAGCTTCTCGCTGCCCTCGAGCACGTACCGGCCCTGGAAGCCGAGCAGCAGGCACATGTGATAGACCTCGAGCACCTGCAGTCGCGGCGCGCCGCCCTGGCGCAATACTTCGAGCTGCTCGAAGAATCGTTCGCCGGCGAGTTGCTCGCCGAAGAACTCGAGTTGCAGCGGCCGACGCTCCCAGACGTCGCGCATTCGCATCTTCGACATCAGCACCACTTCGTCGATCAGGGCGCAGTAGGCGAACTTGGCAAGGTGGATGTCTTCGGCGCTGGCCTCGAGGCGGCGGCCGCCGCGCTCGAACCCCGACAGGAACTGCTTGATGCGGTTGCGGAACTCTTCCGGATCGCTCGGCGAGGCGCGGTTGCGCAGCAGGAAGACCATGTAGAAGCCGTCGTACAGCAGGTCGAGCAGACTGCGCGCCTCGTGCGTCGAAATGACCGAATTGCCGGCGGCGCCCGCGCGAGGCGGCGGCGAATCGCCGAACAGGGACGGGGCTTGGATGTCGGCCATGGATCTGCGGACTACTGGTTCAGCGCGAAGAGTTCGAGCCGCAGGTCGGGGATGCCGGCCGGCGCGTAGAGCGTGATCGTCTTGGAGGCGAGCATGCGCTCGTAAAGCGGCCCGCGCGGCTCGATGGCGAAGTAATAAGCACCTGGCCGCACGGGAATGGCTGCCGGCACCTGTGGCGCATGGCTGAGACGAACGCCGCTCATGGCAGAAAGCACCAGCTTCTCGACGTCGTCAGGGGCGCCAACCTTGAAGCGCTGCGGAACGATCTCGACGATCTCGCTCGGTGGCACCGCCGCCTGCACTCCGATATAGAACGCGGTGGCTGGCCCGATGAGCTCTGAGTCGAGGCGACCGTGGTGGAACGAAGGTTTGACTTCGTCGAGCGCGATCGTGAAGTACTTAGTCGAGATCACCGTCTCGAGGAGCTCGCGGATGATCTGATCGAGCCGCTCGAACGACGCGCCCGGCGATGCATGCCGGTAGATCGGCAGATCCGACAACGCCACCGAGCGCGAAAACGTCATGAGCGAACCGGCCAGCTCCAGCATCCGCTCGAACAGGCGTTCCGGATGAAGCCCGGGGTTGTTGAGAAAGTGCGAGAGCGAGGCGAACGCCGTGCTGGCGGTGTGAAGAAGCCAGAACGAAGCGATGTCGCCCGAACGGAACTCGATGACATGCCTCGACGGCTCGCGGTGGTAGCCGTACAACGCGTCGACCTTGGCGTAGAGGATGTCGAGCAGGCGGCGCAGCATGGTGTGCAGTGCCGGCGCCGAGGCAATGGACACGGCCGGCGCCACGAATCCGGTGTCGAGCTCGAACGTACCCGTGGCCGATCGCTTCAAGCGACACACGGGCAGGCTGGTCAGGTGATCGCGGGGCTCCTGCTCGGCCAGGATACGCACGCTCCGGCGCAACACCGACAGCTCGCTCTGGGCGGCGCCGGTGAACCAGTCGGGCGCCGGCAGATTGTGTTGCGAGAATCGGAGCGCCGAATTCGGCTCCGCAGTGCCGCTGAAATTGCTTCCGCTCGCTCGCATCTGCGCCATCGTCGCGTGGAACACCAACTCGGATGTACCGGCCGGTATTGACTCGAGCGACACCGGCGCCGGCAGCTCGTCCTCCTGTGGCGCCGAGTAGAGCTCGCCGTCAGGAAAAATTAGCCGCAGCTCGAGGAAACGCAGCACGCCCGTCGCCAGCGCATCGGCGTCGACCTTGGCGTGACGGGTGCCCCAGGCGTACGGGTGAAGGGCGCTGGCAACCTCCGCCAGCCGCCACTCGTGGTAGGCGTCCTGGCGCTGGAAATGCTGGGGCCTCAGGAACAGACCTTCGCCCCAGAGAAGCTTCGAAGATGGGATCAAGCGATGCCTCGTTGAAATCGTCGGCCCGACCCAGGACAGGCGCTGTAGGGCACTTTAAATGATGTCGGGCGACGCCTGCTCCCCTCTGTCGGTGGGCGCTGGATCAGCGGCACTGGACACCGGCCAGTCGCCGCGAATCCAAAGGCGCACCCACCGGCTCGCCGACCGCCACACTCATTGCGCAGCCGTGCACGCCGAGCGTGATGCCCGTCTGCGCCGCGCCGCGCGCGTCGAACACGAACCGCCAGCGCTGGCTGTCGGGTGAACGAAAGAGGGCGACCACCGCCAGATTCGTGACCTCGGCTGCGAGCGGCTCCAGCATCTCGTACTTCTGGCCGGGCACCAGCACGACTTCCTTCGAGGCGACGACATCGGCGTTTGTGAACGGCTTGTCGCTGGTGCCGGCCGCGAACATCGCGTAGGTTGCCTGGCTGAACTGCGTGATGCCTCGCAGGCTGTAGATGCGCACGACGACCGCCAGCGACCGGCCGCTGGCGTCGGTGTTGAGAACCTGGCCGGCATGGATGCGAACGGCGACGCGCCGCTGACCTCCCGGCCGCGGCATCTGCCCGTTCAGCGTCGGCAGTTCGCCCGCCGCGGCGGGCAACTCGATCGCCGGAGGTGGAGGCGTCTTGAGACCGACGAGCTCGAGCGTTTTATCCGCGATGCCGCCCGACGCGCAGCCTGCAAGCACTAGTGCGCATGCGACGACTGCCGAGCGCCGCAAGAATGCGACGGTAAAGCAACGATCGGGGTGATTGAAAGAGGTGACGAGGATCGCCCGCCGGTCCGAAGAGGAGCCGTCCGTCGCCACTGCATGCGCAAAATCCATCACCAAGCTTATAGTGCAATCCACTTGTTTTCGAGCGGCTTCGACACCGCCCGCGCGGCCTGAAATGACGACTACGCTCCTGCCTGCCGCGCGAAGCGCCTCACCCTGCTTTGACTGGCGTTGGACCGCCGCGATCGTGGTGCTCCTTGGCGGCTGTGCGTCGAATCCACCCGCGGTGGCACCTGCTCCGGCCATCGAGCCTTTGCAGCAGATCTTGCAGCGTGCTGGCGAGGCCAGTCTGCAAGGTAGCAAGGACCGCGCGCGTGAGCTGTATACCTCGGCTGCCAGAACTTATCCGACCAGCAAGGAGCCTTGGCTGAAGTTGGCGCAGGACCACTTCGAGACTCGCAACTACGGCCAGGCGATCCTCGCTGCCCAGGAAGTGTTGTTGCGCGACCCGAGCGATGGCGTCGCGACCAGCATCCTGGCGGTGAGCGGGCTGCGCGTGTCGGCCGCGGGCTTGTCGGCGATGCGTCAGCAACAGAGCCGCCTCAACGGCGACACGCGGAGCGAGGCGGAAGACATCGTCAGGAAGCTTCGCGAGCTGCTCGGCGAACCCGTCCTCGTGCCCGCTACTACAGGTGTGGCGACGGGAGCGAGTGGCCCCGCGTCAGCCGCTCGTTCGCGTCTGGCGCGGACCCGCGCGGTGCCTGCTACGAGCAAACCCGCAGCGGCGGTTGCGCCCGCCGCCCCCGCCCCGCAAAAGGGGGGAGCCCCGGCGAACCCGTTCAATGTGTTGACGAAGTAAGGCAACATTCGCTCATTCAATATTCAACCGCGGGAAAGCTCAAATGGCCAAGAAAGACAGTGTCCAGAAGCGGCTCGAGAAGGTCCGGCCGCCACGCGTCCAGCTGACCTACGACGTCGAGATCGGAGACGCCATCGAGCAGAAAGAGATTCCGTTCGTGACCGGTGTCCTGGCCGATTTCACCGGCCAGCGTGACGCCAGTCTGCCGAAGCTGAAGGATCGAAAGTTCGTTACGGTTGACATGGACAATTTTGACGAGGTTATGACCGGCATGGCGCCGAAGGCCGCGTTTCGCGTGAAAAACGAATTGACTCCGGCCGGTGGCGAGTTCGCCGTGAATCTGGCCTTCAACAGCTTTGAGGATTTCCGGCCCGAGTCGGTGGTGCAACAGGTCGAACCTCTGCGCAAGCTGCTCGAAGCGCGCAGCAAGCTCGCCGATCTCAGGAACAAGATGGCGGGTAACGAAAAACTCGAAGATCTTCTGGGTGAGGTACTCACCAATACCGAGCAGTTGCAAAAGCTCGGTGCCGAAGCCAAGAAAGACGGAGAGTAATCACGATGGCACAACAACCCCTCGCGTCCGGCGCACCAGTCGCCGAACACGCCTCCTTGCTCGACAGCATCGTTGCCCAGAGCAAGGTCGCCCGCTCGGACACCGAACGTGTTCGAGCCCGCGACATCATCGCGGAACTCGTTCGTGAAGTGCTGTCGGGCACGGTCGTCGTCTCCGACAACCTGAGCGCCACTCTCGATGCTCGCGTTGCCGAAATCGACGAGCTGATCTCTAAGCAGCTCAGCACGGTGATGCATCACCCCGAGTTCCAGAAGCTAGAGTCGACTTGGAGCGGCCTGCAATATCTTTGCAAGCACACTTCGACCAGCTCGATGATGAAGATCCAGATCTTCAATGCCACCAAGGCAGAACTCGTTCGCGATTTCAAGACGGCGATCGACTTTGACCAGAGCGCGGTTTTCAAGAAAGTCTACGAGGAAGAATTCGGCACATTCGGAGGTGCCCCGTTCGGTTGCCTGGTCGGCGATTTCCAGATTTCACGCCAACCGGAGGACATGTACTTCATCGAGCAGATGGCGCATGTGGCAGCCGCAGCTCACGCACCCTTCCTCTCGGCTGCTTCGCCCGAGATGTTCGGCCTCGACGGATTCACCGATCTCGGCAAGCCGCGCGACATGTCGAAGGTGTTCGACACCGTCGAATACGCCAAGTGGAAGTCGTTTCGCGAATCCGAAGACGCGCGCTACGTCGGTCTTACCGTGCCGCGGTTTCTCGGCCGCCTACCGTTCAGCCCGAAGGACGGCTCGACCGTCGAAGGCTTCAACTACGTCGAGGATGTCGACGGCAGCGACCACGCCAAATATCTGTGGATCAACGCGGCATACGCGTTCGCGACTCGCCTCACCGCGGCGTTCGAGACGTACGGCTGGTGCGCGGCGATCCGCGGTGTCGAAGGCGGTGGACTCGTTGAAGACTTGCCGACGCACACCTTCAAGACCGATGAAGGCGAGGTCGCGCTCAAGTGCCCGACCGAGATCGCGATCACCGATCGGCGCGAGAAGGAACTCAGCGATCTCGGTTTCATGCCACTGGTGCACTGCAAGAACACCGACTACGCCGCGTTCTTCGGTGCGCAGTCGACGCAAAAGCCGAAAAAGTACGACACCGACGCGGCAAATGCAAACGCCTCGCTCTCCGCCCAGTTGCAGTACATGTTCGCTGTGTGCAGGATCGCGCACTACCTGAAGTCGATGATGCGTGACAAGGTGGGCAGCTTCGCCTCCCCGGGAAGCGTCGAGATGTACCTGAACAACTGGATCTACCAGTACGTGACGACCGACGACAACGCCACGCAGGAAGTCAAGGCCAAGTACCCGCTTCGTGAGGCGCGCGTCGATGTCTCCGAGGTGCCGGGTCGCCCGGGTCATTTCAGAGCCACGGCGTTTATCCGGCCGCATTTCCAGCTCGACGAACTCACAGTTTCCCTGAGGCTCGTTGCGGAGCTTCCACAGTCTGCCAAGGCGTAGTGGAGTGCCTCGACAAAGCGAGTGCCGTAAGTACCTGCTGATTCCAATCCTTTAATTCACAGGAGAGAGACGATGAAAGACATTTACGTTGACTTCAAGAGCGGCGAGATCAAGGGTGACAGCCGCGACGCAAAGCACAAGGACGCCGTGGAGGTCACGACCTTCAGCCACATGATTTCGCAACCGAAATCGTCGACGGCCTCGAGCTCGGGTGGCCACACCTCCGAGCGTGTCGAGTTCGGTGATCTGGTCTTCACGAAGGACATCGACTACGCCACGCCTGCCCTGATGGCGGCTTGCTCGTCGGGCACGTTGGTGAAGGACATCGAGGTGCACTTCTATCGGGCTTATGGTGGCAACACCGCCAAGGGCGAGCAGTCGCGCCACGAGTACTACACGCTCAAGCTGAAGAACACGATCATCTCGTCGGTGACGACGGCGATGTCGGCGGCAGGCCTGCCGGCCGAGACCTTCACTCTCAAGCCCGCCGCGATGAGCTGGTTCTACGAAGAGCACAAGCTCGACGGCTCGAAGGGCAAGAAGATGGAAAAGATGTGGAGCCTGACGACAAACAAGCCAGAGCTTGCATAGTCTTCTGACTCTCTCTCCATGGGGCGGCACACGTGTGCCGCCCTTTTTGTTTAAGCCGATGCAACGATTCGTCCCTTCGCTGCTCGATCGCCTGATCGACGCGGCTCCACTGTCTCGATCGGAGCCGACGCGGCCTTCGCACACGCTCGAGCAGCTCAAAGACGCTGTCGCTCGCGACGTCGAATCGCTGCTCAACGCGCGCCACGGCTCGGCCCGCGATGCGCTCGAGCGATATCCCAATGCGAGACGCTCGATCGCTGCGTTCGGCCTTGACGACTTCGCTGCGATGTCAATGGCAAGCCTCAACGACCGCGCTGCAATCTGCCGCTCGATCGAGCGCGCCATCAACGACCACGAGCCCCGCCTTCGCGGCGCCAGGGTTGAGCTCGACCGGCGCGACACCGCGACTCAGAAGCTGCGTTTTTCGATCCGGGCCATGCTCGTCGCCCATCCGTTGCAGGAGCCGGTGAACTTCGACGCAGTGCTGCAGACGACGACGCAGAGCTATGCTGTGCTGACGGGCCGACGCGGCGCCTAGAGCCGATGGACGACCTGCTGCCTCACTACGAGCGAGAGCTGGCGTTCCTGCGCACGCATGCGGGGGACTTCGCGCGCCGCTACCCGAAGATTGCCGGCCGCCTCCAGGTCAGCGGCGACGTGGGCGAAGACCCCCACGTCGAGCGCCTGATCGAGTCGTTCGCGTTGCTCGCTTCTCGTATCCACAAGCGCCTCGACGACGACTTTCCCCTCTTTACCGAAACGTTCCTCGACGTCCTCTATCCGCACTACCTGCGGCCTTTCCCTTCGTGCGCCATCGCCCGCTTCGACGTCGGTGCCTCAGCCGCACAGATGTCGACGGCGGCAACTATCGACCGCGGCACGATGCTCACATCGCGCCCGGTGCACGGCGTCTCGTGTCGGTTCCGTACCGCCTTCCCCGTCGCGTTGTTGCCAGTCCGGCTCACCGCCGCCAGCTTCCGCGGCGCCATCGGCGCGCCCGACTCGACACCGGTGCCGCGTGGCGCCACCACGATGCTGTCGCTGCAACTCGAGTTGCAGTCCACCCAAGTCACGTGGAAGAGCCTCGGCGTCGCCTCGATCCGTGTCTATATCGATGGCGAGGGTTCGCAGGTCGGGGCTTTGCGCGAGGCGCTCTGCGGTCGCGTCTCCGGCATGCTCGCACAGACGGCGCCCATCGGGCCTTGGCACGGTTGCGGCGATGCCCGTCCGTTGCCGGTGGGCTTTGCCGCCGTTGAGGCACTGATCGATTTCGACGCCCGTTCGCATCAGGGCTACCGGCTGCTGACCGAGTATTTCGCCTTTCCTGACAAGTTCAACTTTGTCGACCTGCCGCTGCCCGCGGCGGTGCTCGAGTCGAACGCACGCACAGTGACGCTGCATCTGGCAATGCACGGCATCCGTTCCGATTCCGACGATGCGCGGCTGCTCGAGACAGTCACCGAACGCAACCTGCTGCTGGGCTGCACGCCGGTGTCGAACCTGTTCAAGCAGCGCGCCGATCCGATTCGCATCTCGCATCGCGGCGAGCGCTATCCCGTGCTACCCGACAGCCGACGCGCCTTTGCCTACGAAGTCGTCGCGATCGATCGCGTCTACCGCGTGCAGCAGACACCGCAAGGCGAGTCGATCGTCGAGTTCAAACCGTTCTATTCGCTCCAGCACAACGAGCTGGTCGACGGCGACAAGCCAGGTGGCCGCTATTGGTACTCGCACCGTGACGACGCGTTGGCCGAGGCCAGCCCCGGCTACGAGACCGAGATCGGCATCGTCGACATCCGCTTCGATCCGGCCGCCGCCGAGACCGACACGCTGTCGCTCGATGTTCGCGCCACCAACCGCGATCTGCCGAGCCTGCTGTCGATCGGCAATGTAGGTGGCGACCTCTTCCTTGAAGGCGGCAGCGTTGCCCGCGAGATCCGGCTGATCAGAAAGCCGACGTTGTCGCAGCGCTTCGAGCGCGGCCACGGTGCCATCTGGCGACTCATCTCGCATCTGTCGCTGAATCACTTGTCGCTCTCGGCCGGTGGCGTACAGGCGCTGCGCGAGATGCTTCGCCTCTACGACCTGCCGCAGAGTGCCACCAACCGGCGCCAGATCGAGGGCGTCGTCGCCGTCGAGTTCGGCCCGGCCCACGCCTGGTTGCCGGGCGATCCGTTTCCCACCTTCGTGCGCGGTACCGAGGTGCGCATGACGGTCGACGAGAGCGGCTTCGTCGGCGCCGGCCTGCGCCTGTTCGCGCAAGTCATGGATCATTTCTTCGGTCTCTACGTTCACGCCAACAGTTTTACCCAGTTGAAGGTCATCTCCGTGCGCACGCGCGAGGAGCTCGTCGTATGTCCACGCCGCAGCGGCGACAGCCCGCTGGTGTGATCGCTCGGCTTCTGGCCGAGCCGCACCGTTTCGGCTTCTTCCAGGCCGTGCGCATGCTGAACCGCTGGTTCACGCAAAGCGAAGGGCCGGGCCGTGCGCGATCGCTATCGAGCCGGCTGCGTTTCCGAAACAACCTCTCGCTGAGCTTTCCGGCAAGCGAGTTAGCGGTGTTCAAGGTTGTCCCGCGCGAGGTGGCCGAGGGCGACGTTGCGACCGAGATCGATACCAACGATCCGGATCGACCGCAGGCCGCGGCCATCGAACACATCGAGATGACGCCGGCCTTCATGAGCCTGCTTGGCACCGGCGGCGCCTTGCCGATCTTTTATACCGAGATGCTGGCCGAGCGCGAGACGTATCACCGCGACGCTGCGGCGCGCGCCTTCCTGGACATATTCCAGCACCGCGCGGTCTCACTGTTCTACGAAGCCTGGCGCAAGCATCGGCTGCCGGTGCAGTACGAAGACGACGCTCGCCAGCGCTTCCTGCCTCTGGTGCTCGCCGTCGCCGGCATCGGCCAGATGCCGCTGCGTGATCGCCTTCACGGCGACCGCGGCGGCGTCGCCGACGACACGCTCGCATATTTCGCCGGGCTGCTGCAGCAGCGACCGGTTTCGGCGGCGACGGTGCGTCAGGTCGTGTCGGAGTACTTCGCGGTGCCGGCCCAACTCGATCAGTTTGTCGGCCGCTGGTTCACGCTGCCGCAGGACAGCAGCACGTCGCTCGGCCTCGCAAACGCCGCCATCGGCGCCGATGCCGTACTCGGCGAACGTGTCTGGCAGCGTGACCTTCGCATGCGCCTGACGATCGGCCCGATGCACCGCGCCAAGCTGCGCCGTTTCCTGCCCGGCGGCGAGGCCGCGCTCGCCCTGCGCGAACTGCTGACGTTGCTCACCGGTGTCACGCTCGAATACGAGGTGCGCCTGCTGCTGCACGCCAGCGAGGTGATCGGCACCCACCTTGACGACGGCCCGGCCGGCGGCCGGCTCGGCTGGGACAGCTTTCTCGTCACCGCGCCCGAGCGCCACGATCGCGGCGACGCCGGTTACGACATCCACGCACTGCACTGACGGGTCCACAGGAATCGATGAGCACCACCCTGAAAACGCTGATCGGCAAGCTCAACGACACGACCCGTCGGGCCGCCGAGCGGGCTGCGAGCCTGACGATGGCGCGCGGCAACTACGAGGTTGATCTCGAGCATCTTTTCCTTGCCCTGCTCGAGCAGCCGCAAAGTGATCTGGTGCAACTGTGCCGGCGATTTGAGATGGCCACCGGTGCATTGCAGAGCGACCTGGAGCGCGAGATCGGCCGCTTCAAGACCGGCAACACACGTACGCCGGTCTTCAGCACGCATCTCGCGACCCTGCTCGAACACGCCTGGCTGATCGCCTCGCTCGACGCCGGGAACCAGCAG
>JBDTCA010000397.1:0-4231 GCA_039923815.1 Caldimonas sp.
CGCATCGCCGCGTTGTGGATGTAGCCGCGCAAGGCGATGCCGCTCGGCGTGCGCCGGTCGCACATGCCGGCGGCGAGCGTGGCCTGCGGCTGGGCACCGCTCGCCAGCACCAGCCACTTCGCGCGGACCTCGCGAACGACGTCGCCGTGCTTGAGCGTCGCGCCCACGACCCGGCCTGCCGAAGCGTCGCCATTCACGTTGCCTTCGCCGCCGCCTTCGCGGATCGGCGCCACGAAGCGCACCGGCGCGAACATGCGCGCGCCGGCCGCGACGGCGGCGGCGCAGACGATCTCGTCGAGGCGCTTGCGGGGCAGAACGGCGAGCCGGCCGGGCACGTCGATGCGGCCGCCCCGCGGCGCGATGCACGTCAGCGTCGTCGAGGAACGCGCCTCGGCCATCACCTGCTCGAGCACGCCGAGCCGGGCCAGCGCCCGGTGCGCGTCGGGGATGAGGCCGTCACCGCAGATCTTGTCGCGCGGGAACGCCTGCTGGTCGACGACGACGACGCTGCGGCCGGCGCGCGCCAGCAGCTGCGCGGCGGCACTGCCGGCCGGGCCGGCGCCGACGACGAGGACATCGCAGTGGTCGGGAAGGGATTCGATGCCGAGGTTCACGAGGGGCGCGGGCTTCCGGAAGGTTGAGGGTTGCCGATCATGCCGCGCGGGCCCATTCGCCACGATGCGAAGATCGCGCAGGCGGTGATGGCGCCGACGAGCGCGAAGGTCTCGTGATAGGCCGCGAGCGGCTGCGCCGGGCTCGCCCGCAAGCGCCACTCGAGCACGTTGCCGACCAGGCCGATGCCGACCGCGCCGCCGAGCTGGCGCAGGAAGTTGATCGTGCTCGAGCCGTGCGAGATGAGTGTGTCGGGCACGCCGTGCATCGAGCCGAGGTTGAGCGAGGGCAGGATGAAGCCGAGGCCGAGACGGCCGATCGCCGCCCAGAGCGTGATGATCGCCAGCGCCGTGCCGGTGCCGACGCCGAGCATCAGGAAGAACGACGCCGCCAGCAGCGCCAGGCCGGCACTGACGATGCGGGCGACGGCGACGCGGTCGGCCAGGCGGCCGGCGATCGGGATCGTCACCGCGAGCACGAGACCGGCCGGCAGCAGCACCGCGCCCGCCTGCGAAGGCGGCAGGTGCAGGGCCTCCTGCATGAACACGGGCACCAGGTAGGTCGAGCCGAACAGGGCCATGCCGTAGATGAACGCGACCGCGCCGCCCATCGCGAAGGTGCGGTACCCGAACAGGCCGAGCGCCATCAGCGGCCGGGCGCCGCGGCGCTGGTGGGAGACGAAGCCGACTGTCGCCACCGCGGCGCCGGCGCAGAGTGCCAGGCCGAGCCCGATGCTGTCGCCGTGGAGGTGGACCATGCCGTTGAGCAGCGCCAGCACGGCGCTGGCGATGAGGCCGAGGCCGACGACGTCGAGCCGACCGGCGGCGCGGCTGACCGGGCCACCGCCAGGGGCGCCGACCGGCAGGTAGCGCTGCGCCATCGCCAGCGCGAGGAGGCAGAACGGCGTCACCACGAAGAAGATCGAACGCCAGCCGAACCACTCGACGAGGATGCCACCGACGCTCGGTCCGATCGCCGGCGCCAGCACGACGCCGAAGCCGAAGATGCCCATCGCCTTGCCACGCTCGCCGGTGCCGAAGGCGTGCAGGATGATGATCGCGGGGATCGGCTGCAGGATGCCTGCGGCCAGGCCCTCGACGACGCGCATCGCCAGCACCAGGTCGAACCACGGCGCAATGCCGCCGAGGATGCCGCCGGCCATGAGCAGTGCGACGGCACCCGAGTAGGTGTGCCGGTAGCCGTAGCGCACGAGCAGCCACGGTGTGGTGAGCATCGACAGCGTCATCGCGCCCATGAAGCCCGCCGAGAGCCACTGCGCGCGTTCCTGGCCGAGGCCGAAGACACGGCTCATGTCGGGCACGGCGACGTTGATGATCGTCGACGCCATGATCGACGCCACCGTGCCGATCATCACCGTGGCCAGCACGCGCCAGCGGTAGCCCGGGCCGAAGCGCGCCGCGAGCGCGGCACGCGAATGGATGGGGTCTGACATGCCTCCCGGACCGCCTCGGCGACCGGCTACCAGATCGAGACGCGCTTGCCGGGCGGCAGGTACATGCCGTCGCCCGGCTTGACGTGGAAGGTGGCATAGAAGGCCGGGTGATTGCGGACGACGCCGTTGACGCGGAATTCTTCAGGCGAATGCGGGTCGGACTTGATCTGGGTCAGCAAGGCCGCGTCGCGCGTCTTGCCGCGAAAGGCCTGGGCGAAACCGTAGAAGAAACGCTCGTCGCCGGTGGTGCCGTCGATGATCGGCGCTGTCTTGCCGCCGAGCGACAGGTGATACGCCTTGTAGGCGATCTCCACGCCCGAGTTGTCGGCGATGTTCTCGCCGAGCGTGAGCTCGCCGTTGACCGTGTAGCCGGGCAACGGCGAGAACGCCGAGTACTGCGCGACCAGCGCCTTCGTCTTCGCGCTGAATCTCTTGCGATCCTCGGCCGTCCACCACACACGCAGGTTGCCGGCGCCGTCGAACTGGCTGCCCTGATCGTCGAAGCCGTGGCTGATCTCGTGGCCGATGATGGCGCCGATGGCGCCGTAGTTGACGGCGTCGTCCGCAGCCGGGTCGAAGAACGGCGGCTGCAGGACCGCCGCCGGGAACACGATCTCGTTCATCAACGGGTTGTAGTAGGCATTGACGGTCTGCGGCGTCATGTGCCATTCGTCGCGGTCGACCGGCTGGCCGAGCTTGGCGAGGTCGCGGTCGTACTCGAAGGCGCGGGCTCGCTCGACGTTGCCGATCAGGTCGTCGGCGCGGATCACGAGCTTGCCGTAGTCGCGCCAGCGTTTCGGGTAGCCGATCTTGGGCACGAGGGTGGCCAGCTTGGCCTGGGCCTCCTTCTTCGTCGCCGGGCTCATCCAGTCGAGCGAATCGATGCTGGCACGGTAGGCCGCCAGCAGGTTGGCGACGATCTTTTCCACGCGCGCCTTCGACTCGGCCGGGAAGTACGTGTCGACGTAGCGCCGGCCCAGCGCCTCGCCCTCCGACACCTCGAGGAGGGCCAGGCCGCGCTTCCAGCGCGGCTGGTTCGCGGTCGTTCCCGACAGCGTGTTGCCCACGTAGGCGAAGCGAGCGTCGACGAAAGCCTGGTTCAGGTACGGCGCATAGGAAGAGAGCAAGCGCGTGCGAAGGTAGGCTTTCCAGACCGGCAGCGGCGTGGCGGTGAGCTGCGCGGCGAAGGTCGCGAGGTAGCTCGGCTGGTCGACCAGGAAATCGGCCGACTTGCCGGCCAGGCCCGACGCGTCCAGGTACGCGCTCCAGTCGAATCCAGGCGCCAGCGGCTGCAGGGCAGCGCGCTCGTAGCGGTTGTAGGTGCGGACCGGATCGCGGTTCTGCACGCGCGTCCACTGGGCGCGCGCCAGCGTGGTCTCGAGGGTGATGATCTGCGTCGCCAGGGCAGCAGCGCCGTCGCGTCTCCCGGAGAGCTCGAGCAGTTTCGTGAGGTACTCGAGGTAGGCAGCGCGTGCCTGCGCGAAGCGGGCATCACCCTCGACAAGGTAGTAGTCGCGGTCGGGCAGGCCGAGGCCGCTCTGCGTGAAGTCGGGCACGTAGCGACGCGCGTCGCGCGCGTCCGGGGTGATGTCGAAGCGGATCGGGCTATCGACGCCCAGCCGGGCCAGCCGCCCCATCGCCGCGGGCAGTTGCGAGGGCGACGCGATGGCGTCGATGGCCGCCAGCTCGGGTGCCAGCGGACCCAGGCCGGCCTTTTCGACAGCGGCCTCGTCGACGAAGCTGCGATAGAGGTCCGTGATGCGCCGGGCGTCGCCACCGGTGTCGCCGGCAGGCGGTTGCTCGACGAGCCTGCGCAGCTGCTCCTGGACCTCGTCGTGGATCTTGTCGAAGGAGCCGAGCCGGGCCTTGTCGGCTGGCAGCGGCGTCGACGCCAGCCAGCGGCCGTTGACGTGGCGAAAGAAGTCGTCCTGGGCACGCACCGCCGGGTCGATGTCGGCCCTGTCGATGCCGGTGCGAAGCGCGGTCGCCGGGGCCGCAGTCGGCGGGGTGGGTCCGGCGAGCACGGCCGGCGGAAAGGCCAGGCCGGCGGCCAGCACCATCGAGGCAAGAAGCAGCGAACCTCTCACGTCAGATCTCTTCGTAGAGCGGCAGCGTCAGGAACTCCTCGAAGGCATCCTGCGTGCTCATCTGCGTGAAGATCTCGGC
>JBDTCA010000398.1:0-5555 GCA_039923815.1 Caldimonas sp.
CCATCTGCAAGGTGAGCGGCGCGTACAGCGTCCAGCCCGCAGCCGGTGCGCCGCCGGGCATGAAGAACGAGCCGACGATCATGAGCGCGGCCGGAATCAGCAGCCAGAAGCTCAGGTTGTTCATGCGTGCGAACGCCATGTCGGGCGCCCCGATCTGCAGCGGGATCATCCAGTTCGCGAAGCCCACGAACGCCGGCATGATGGCGCCGAAGACCATGATCAGGCCGTGCATCGTCGTCAGCTGGTTGAAGAACTGCGGATGCATGAACTGCAGACCCGGCTGGAACAGCTCGGCGCGGATCGCCAGCGCCAGCACCCCGCCCACCATGAACATGGTGAACGAGAACAACAGGTACATCGTGCCGATGTCCTTGTGGTTGGTGGCGTAGACCCACCGGCGCCAGCCGTGCGGCGCGCCGTGGTGCTGCTCGTCGGCGGCGTGGTCGTGGCCGACAAGGTGGCCGTCGTTGGGTCCGAGTACTGCGCTCATGGGTTCGCTGTCCTTACTTCCGTGCTGCGGCGACTTCCGCCGGCTGGACGATCTGCCCGGTCGCGTTCGACCAGTGGTTCTTGGTGTACGTGATCACCGCGGCGATATCGGTGTCGCCGAGCTGACGCCACGACGGCATCGCGTTGCCCTGGCCATTGAGAAGCACGTGGATCTGCTTGGTCTTGTCGGCGTCAAGCACGGTCGGCGAGCCGTCGAGGGCCTTGGCGTTCACCGCGCCTCCGCCCTTGCCGTTGGCCATGTGACAGACCTGACAGTTGGCGACATAGATCTGCTCGCCGCGGGCCGCCAGGGGCGCCAGTTCCCAGACCCGAGACGGGTCGTCGAGCTTGGCTGCGGCTTCTTTCTTCTTGCCATCGACCCAGGCGCTGTAGTCCGACTTGCTGACGACCTTGATGTGGATCGGCATGTACGCGTGCTCCTTGCCGCAGAGTTGCGTGCACTGCCCGTAGAAGTCACCGACCTTGTCGGCACGGAACCAGGTATCGCGAACGAAGCCCGGTAACGCCGTTTCCTGGACGCCGAGAGACGGCACGAAGAACGCGTGGATCACGTCGTTGGCCGTGGTGATGATGCGCACCTTCTGGTCGACGGGAACGACGAGCGGGTTGTCGACCTTGAGCAGGTAGTCGTCGCCCTGCGGCTTGCCGTTTTCCGACATTTCGCGTTGGGCCGGGTCGATGGTGGACACGAAACCGATGCCCTCCCCTTCGCCCTTCAGGTAGTCGTAGCCCCACTTCCACTGGATGCCGGTGGCCTTGATCGTGAGATCGGCGGCGCTGGTGTCCTTCATGGCGACGACCACACGCGTGGCCGGCAGCGCCATCAGGATGACGATGACGAACGGCACGATCGTCCAGATGATCTCGACGGTCGTGCTTTCGTGGAAGTTCGCCGCCCGCGCACCCTTGGACTTGCGGTGCTTGAGGATCGAATAGAACATCACGCCGAACACCGCCAGAAAGATCACCAGGCAGATGACCAGCATGAAGTTGTGCAGCCACTGCTGATCGCGACTGATCTGCGTCACCGGCGGATGCAGATCGAACTGGTTCACGGCCGGGCCGCCGGCAAGATCGCCCACGGCCCAGGCCGGGGCAGCGATCAGCGCGCTCAGCGCCAGGGTCAGCTCGCCGGCGCGGTGCCGGAGCGCATGCAGATCGGTCATTGTCGGTACCACGTCAGCTTTCGATTTCGGAGTGCTGCCGCGCCTCTGGAGGCGGGGCCTCCACGGGCGGGCAGAGGGATCCGCAGCGCCGCAGCGCCACACGCAATTCATCGGCCAGCGCCCGACGCAACTCGGGCCGCACGAAACGACCGACCGCGACCCGCTTGCCTTCGCCTGACAGCTCGATCAGCGAACGATCCGCGGTCGACGGCTCGACCCGAACCCACGCCGGCGAAAATTCGATCGAATCGGTACGGCTGCCGTTCACGCATTCGACCGTCAGGCGACCCGGGCGTAGCAGCATGCGTTCGTAGTCTGCAGCGTGGCGCGCATACACCGCGAGAGCCAGGCCCACGGCGCAAAGCTCGAGGCCAGCAAACGGCGCCACCAGAGGCGCGCCGTGGGCCCAGAAGATGGCAGCGATGACGAACGAGATGGCACAGAGCGTGGCAAAGAAGACGAGAAGCTGGGTCGGTGAGATCGAGCAGTTGCGCTTGAGAAGCCACTGCGTCGCGCCGTCGTTGCCGGCGTCGAGCCGGCGGCCGAAGCGAAGGTGGGCGACCGGCCGCGTGAATCCGTGCGGGGCCTGAACACTGAGAGCTGACATCTGCCGTCTTTGCCGCGAAGGCCCTGTCGATTCGACGTTTGGTTAGGTTGCGAGGCATCGAGCCCGGCGGGTGAGGATCGGAGCCGGCCGGCCCCGACACAACCGCAAGATTTTAGCTCACCGCTTCGCCCTTGCCACGTCGACGTTCGACGTGGCGCCGAACAAACGGCCGCATCACGTCCGACGCTGCCTGACCATCGCCCGCATCGTCTCCAACGGCACGCTCACGGGATCGCCGGCGCGCTGGCGCGGCGCTGCCTTGAAGCCGTGCCCGTACGCCACCTCGATGCTCATGAGAATGCCGCCATCGGCGTCGGCACGCTCGCTCAATGCCGCGAGCAGGCGACGCCGCCACGCCGGCGTGCGCAGCCCCGCCACGCGCCCTGGCGCCGTGTTGCCGCCGAGCTGATGAAGCTCGGCGAGCAGTGCGTCCGCGCTCTTCCAGCGCAGGCTCAAAGTCTCCTGGTCGAGAACCGGATCGGCGAAGCCGGCGTGGACCATCATGTCGCCGAGGTCGTGCATGTCGATGAAGCCCGGCGTCGGCGCCGGCCAGCCGCAGTCGGCGTAGAGCAAGCGCAACTCGCGCAGCGCACCGGGGCCGGGGCAGGAGAAGACGACGAGGCCTTCGACGTCGAGGAGACTGTGCCAGCGCGCGAACAGCGCCGGTGGATCGGCAACGAAGTGCAGCACCATGTTGGCCCAGACGAGCTGGGCGCGGCCGAGCTCGACGTCGCTGGCGGCGTCGTCGAACGCCGGCGCCCGACCGCGCCGCGCCAGCGACCACCAGGACTGCGTCTTCGCTGTCGGCCCGCTCGCATGGACCCGCGCGGCGGATGGCTCGACCGCGACTCGTTGCGCGCGCGGATAAGCCGCATGCAGCACGGCAGCACCGGCACCGATGGCCGGCCACCAGTCGAGGATGCGACTCGGCTCGATACGCATGGGTCCCAGCCGTTCGCCGAGGCGGCGAGCGACTTCCTCGTGCAACCAGGGCGGCTTGGACGCGTCGGCGATCCGACGCAACGCCCGCGCCGCGGCGACTTCGTCGAGGGCACGGGCTGATTTGCGGGCGCGGTCCCGATCGTCGTCGCTGCGATCCTCGGCGGCCATGCGGGCAGTATATTGAGCCGATGCTCGCCACGCGCCCGGCTGGATCCGGATGGCCCAGCCTGTGCGCGATATGCCGAGGCTGGGGTCGTGGCCGTGTCTGTGCCGGTTGCCTCGGCCGCTTCGCTGCCGTCGTGCCCCGCTGTCGCCGCTGTGCGCTGCCATCGCCTGCGTCGGCACCGATCTGCGGGCCGTGTCAGGCCGCACCACTGCCATTCGCTGCCGCTCTGGCCTGCGTCGACTACGGGGCGCCGTGGGATCAACTCATCGCCGACTTCAAGTTCCACGACGGTATCGACCTCGGCGCTGTCTTCGCAACCGCCATCGCGGCCGAGGCGAGTCGCCACGAGTTCGATCCGGCGACCCTGCTGGTGCCTGTGCCGCTCGCGGCCGCCCGCTTGCGCGAGCGCGGCTACAACCAGGCCTGGCAAATGGCGCGACTGATCGCTCGGCGCCTCCGGCTCGCCGCCGACCCACGGCTGCTGCTGCGCGTGCGCGAGACGCCTCACCAGCTCGCACTGCCGCTTGAAGAGCGCGCCGACAACGTCCGTGGCGCGTTCGCCGTCGAGCCGCAACGGCGCAGCGAGGTCGCGGGCCGCCACGTCGCCATCGTCGACGACGTCATGACGACCGCGAGCACCGCCGCCGAGATCGGCCGCGTGCTCGCACAGGCCGGCGCCGCCAGCGTGTCGGTCTGGGTCTTCGCACGTACGCCGCGGCCTGGCAGCGTGTAGCGCACTCCGGGGCAACGAACTCATGTTCAACATCGTTCTCGTCGCACCCGAGATTCCGCCGAACACGGGCAACGTCATCCGTCTCGCCGCCAACACCGGCTGCCGGCTGCATCTCGTCGAGCCGCTCGGCTTCGCGATGACCGACCCGCTGCTGCGCCGCGCCGGGCTCGACTATCACGAATACGTCGACGTTGCCCGTCATGCGTCATGGCCGGCGTTCCTGGTGACGGCTGCACCGACGCGCGAGCGCCTGTTCGCGTTCTCGACGCGCGGTCGGCGCGGCTTGATCGACGCCGCCTTCGCTCCAGGCGACTGGCTGGTCTTCGGCAGCGAATCGGCCGGCCTTCCTGCCGAGGTCATGAGCGACGTGGATGCGCGACGCGCGCTTCGATTGCCGATGCGGCCGGACCAACGCAGCCTGAACCTCTCGAACGCCGTCGCCGTCGCCGTCTTCGAGGCCTGGCGGCAGAACGGCTACGCGGGATCGGGCTGACCGGCGGCGTTGTCGGTGCCCTCGGCGCGGGCATCGCGTCGCATCAGGTTCTCGAGCGCCTGCTCAGGTGCGAGCCGGCCTTCGAGAACCTGGACGACGGCGTCGACGATCGGCATCTCGACGCCGCGAGCATGGGCGCGCTGCAGCACCATCACCGCGCTGGCGACGCCCTCGGCGACGTGGCCCAGATCGGCAAGGATCGCCGGCAGCGCCCGGCCCTCTGCCAGCGCCAGGCCGACGCGGCGGTTGCGCGAAAGTTCGCCGGTGGTCGTCAGCACCAGGTCGCCGAGGCCCGACAGTCCCATGAAGGTCGAGGCTTCAGCACCGAGTGCGACGCCGAGGCGCGTCATCTCGGCGAGGCCACGCGTGACCAGCGCCGCCCGAGCGTTGAGGCCGAGCCGCATGCCATCGGCGATGCCGGTGGCGATCGCGAGCACGTTCTTGACGGCGCCGCCGACTTCGACGCCGACCGGATCGCTCGACGTGTAGACGCGCAGATGGCCACCGTGCAGCGCGGCGACGGCGTCGTCGCGGACCCGCGCGTCGTGGCTCGCTGCCACCAGCGCCGTCGGCTGGCCACGCGCCACCTCGATCGCGAAGCTCGGTCCGGAAACGACGCCGACGCGAGCCGAGGGCGCAGCGACGCGGGCGATCTCGTGGCCGAGCCAGCCGGTGCCCTCCTGGAAGCCCTTGCACAGCCAGACGACGCTGGCGTCGAGCCCCGCCGGCAGGCGCCGCAGGACCGCGTCGAGCCCGGCCATCGGCGTGGCGACGATCACGACGCCATCGCCTGCGGCGTGCTTCAGCGACGCCTCGAAGTCGGCGCTGACCTGCAGCGCCGGCGGCAGGGCGACGTCGGCCAGGTAGCGGGAGTTGCGGCGCAGCGAACGCATCGCCGCCACCTGCGACGGGTCGCGTGCCCAGAGTCGAACGGTGTG
>JBDTCA010000399.1:0-2727 GCA_039923815.1 Caldimonas sp.
CCCGGGTGGCGCGCGGCAGCGCCGTCGAGCATGTCCTGGTTGATCCGGAAGATGATCATCATGTGGCGCGGCAGCACCTGCTCCATGAGCGCCACCGGCCAGGTCTCGAGCGCCTCGGGCATCAACGTGTGGTTGGTGTACGAGAAGACGCGGCCGCACACTCCCCAGGCCTCGCTCCAGGCCATGCCGTGGCCGTCGCAGAGCAGCCGCATCAGCTCGGCCACCGCGATCGCCGGATGGGTGTCGTTGAGGTGGATGGCGACCTTGTCGGCGAGGTTGGCCAGCGTGACGTGCTCGTGCAGATGGCGCGCGATCAGGTCCTGCATGGAGGCCGAGACGAAGAAGTATTCCTGGCGCAGCCGCAGCGCCCGGCCAGCCGGCGTGCTGTCGTTCGGATACAGCACCCACGAGATGTTCTCGTACTCGTTCTTGGCCGTGGCGGCGCGAGCGTAGTCGCCGCTGTTGAAGACATCGAGATCGATGTTCAGCGCCGCCACCGCGTTCCACAGCCGCAGCGTGCTCACGGCCTCGGTGCCGTGGCCGGGCACGACCATGTCGCAGGCCTTGGCCTGGACTTCGCCGTCGGGGTGCCAGAGCGCCGCCGCACCGACGGTCCGATCGGCCGGCTCGACCCAGCCGCCGAAGTGCACCGGGTAGCTCACCGAGGCGCGCGGAAACTCCCAGACCGTGCCGTTCTCGAGCCACGGATCGGGGTGCTCGATCTGCACGCCGTTGCGGATTTCCTGCTGGAACATGCCGTACTCGTAGCGGATCCCGTAGCCGAACGACGGCAGGCCGAGCGTGGCCATCGAATCGAGGAAGCACGCCGCCAGGCGGCCCAGGCCGCCGTTGCCGAGCGCCGCATCGGCCTCCTGAGCGGCGACGTCCTCGAGAAGCCGGGCGCGGGCCTGCATCGCCGCTGCAGCCGGCCCTTCGAGGTCGAGCGCGGCCAGGGCATTGCCCATGGTGCGGCCGATGAGAAACTCCATCGACATGTAGCAGACCCGGCGTGCGCCGGCCTTGCCGTGCACCGCCTGCGTGTTGACCCAGCGCTTCGACAACTGATCGCGGGCAAGCTGGGAAAGGGCCATCATCAGCTCGGCGGGCTCGGCGTCGGCGGGGACGACTCCGACGTGGTCGAGCAGTTTGGCGTCGACGTCGAGACCGAATGCGGCGGCGGTCGGCGGTGTTTGCAGCGAGGAGCTCATTTCATGCAGAAGCTGGAGAGTGTTTTCGACGACAGGGGCGACAACGACGCGGGATGCGCGACATGACGCCCGACGAATTCGGCCTTCGTCTGGACCTGCCGAAGCGCGCCGTGGCGCTGGTGCTGGCGGGGGGCCGAGGCAGCCGACTGCACGGCCTGACCGACAGCCGCGCCAAGCCGGCGGTGTACTTCGGCGGCAAGTTTCGCATCATCGATTTCGCACTGTCGAACTGCCTGAATTCGGGGCTGCGCCGCATCGGCGTGA
The DNA here is from genome assembly GCA_039923815.1 of Caldimonas sp. Lineage (GTDB taxonomy): Bacteria > Pseudomonadota > Gammaproteobacteria > Burkholderiales > Burkholderiaceae_C > Schlegelella_A. The sequence goes on from JBDTCA010000399.1 coordinate 1,473, forward strand.
TCACGCAGTACAAGTCGCACAGCCTGCTGCGCCACCTGCAGCGCGGCTGGGCGTTCCTGAAGAGCGAGATGAACGAGTTCGTCGACCTGCTGCCCGCCCAGCAGCGAATGGACGACGAGAGCTGGTACCGCGGCACCGCCGACGCCGTCTGGCAGAACCACGACATCCTCGCAGCCTACGGCGCCGATTACATCGTCGTGCTGGCTGGCGACCACATCTACAAGATGAACTACGCGCTGATGCTGGCCGACCACGTCGCCAAGGGCAGGCCGTGCACCGTCGGCTGCCTTGCGGTACCGAGAGCGGAGGCGAGCGCCTTCGGCGTGATGGCGGTCGACGAAAACGGCCTGATCGTCGACTTCGTGGAGAAGCCGGCCGACCCGCCGGCGATGCCGGGCGATCCCGACCGCGCACTCGCCAGCATGGGCATCTACATCTTCGACGCCGACTACCTGTACCGCGAGCTCGAGCGCGACATCGCCGATCCGGACTCGGATCATGACTTCGGCAAGGACATCGTTCCACATGCCGTGCGCCAGGGCCAGGCCGCCGCACACCCCTTCGCTCTCAGCGCCGTCGGCACGCGGCCGGGCGAGGAGCCCTACTGGCGCGACGTGGGCACCATCGACGCCTACTGGGATGCCAACATCGACCTCACCGCCACCGACCCCAAGCTCAACGTCTACGACCAGCGCTGGCCGATCTGGACCTACCAGTCGCAGCTGCCGCCCGCCAAGTTCGTGCACGACGAGCCCGATCGGCGCGGCGTCGCCATCGAATCGGTGGTCTCGGGTGGCTGCATCGTCTCGGGCAGCGTGCGCCATTCGGTGCTGTTCTCCAGCGTGCGCGTGCACTCCTACTCGAACGTCGACTGGTCGGTGCTGTTGCCCGGCGTGCAGGTCGGCCGCGGCGCCCGGCTGACGCGCACCGTCATCGACCGCGACTGCGCCATTCCCGATGGCATGGTCATCGGCGAAGACCCGGACCTCGACGGCGAGCGCTTCGCGCGCTCGCCGAACGGCATCACGCTGGTCACGCGCGAGATGCTCGAGCGCCTGCAGCGCGGCGGAGACAAATGAAGGCGAGATGGCAACAGCCGCGGTCGCGGCGGCCGCCATCGATCGGGATCATCTGAGGCCTTGCCACATCTTCTGAATGTCGCCGAGGGCCACCACGGGCCCGCCATCGACATGCCTCTCGACGACGAAGCTGCTGTACAGCAGCGTGCCGTCGTCGAGCCGGGCCACCACAACGT
>JBDTCA010000400.1:0-4558 GCA_039923815.1 Caldimonas sp.
CTCGGCGCGCCGCTGACGCTGCAGAACTTCGTCAACGCCTGGAACGCGGCACCGTTCGCGCGCTACTTCCTCAACACCACCCTGCTCGTGACCATGGTGCTGGCGGCGCAGCTCGTGCTCGGCACGCTCGCGGCCTACGCACTGGCGCGCTTCGAGTTCCCCGGCCGCAGCATCGTCTTCGGCCTCGTGCTGCTGCAGCTGATGGTCATGCCCGACGTGCTCATCGTCGAGAACTACCAGACCATGAACGCGCTCGGCCTGCGCGACACGCTGCTCGCCATCGGCCTGCCCTACTTCGCTTCGGCGTTCGGCATCTTCCTGCTGCGCCAGACCTTCAAGACGGTGCCGAGGGAGCTCGACGATGCGGCGCGGGTCGAGGGTGCGAGCCCGCTGCAAATTTTGCTCAAGGTCTACGTGCCACTCGCCAAGCCGGTGTATCTCGCCTATGCGCTGGTCTCGGTGAGCTACCACTGGAACAACTTCCTCTGGCCGCTGATCGTCTCCAACTCGGTCGAGACGCGGCCGCTCACCGTCGGCCTGCAGGTGTTCTCGTCGACCGACCAGGGCGTCGACTGGTCGATCATCACCGCCGCCACGCTCATGACCTCGGCGCCGCTGCTGGTCGGCTTCCTGCTCTTCCAGCGCCAGTTCGTGCAGTCGTTCATGCGCGCCGGCATCCGCTGAATGCAACGAAACGAGGCGCCCATGAAGATCGTCACCTGGAACATCCAGTGGTGCCTCGGCGTCGACGGCCGCGTCGACCCGGCGCGCATCGTCGATCATGCGAATGCCTTCGCCGACTTCGACGTGCTCTGCCTGCAGGAGGTCGCGGCCCACTTCCCGGCATTGAAAGGCAGCTGCGGCGAGGACCAGTTCGCCGCCATCGCAGCGCTGCTGCCGGGCTTCACGGCCGTGCCCGGCATCGCGGTCGATTCGGCCGGGCCCGACGGCACGCGAAGGACGTTCGGCAACATGATCCTGAGCCGGCTGCCGGTGCGCCAGGTCGTGCGCACGCTTCTCCCGTGGCCCGCCGACGACGTCAGACGCAGCATGCCGCGACTGCTCCTCGAGGCGCTGGTCGACGCGCCATTCGGGCCGCTGCGGGTGATGACGACGCACCTCGAGTACTACTCGGCCGTGCAGCGATCGGCGCAGGTCGACGCGGTGCGCGCACGCCACGCCGAGGCCTGCGGCCACACCCACGCGCGCATCCCGCGCGACGCCTCCGAAGGTCCGTTCGGCAGCCCGGCGCACACCGTCTCGGCCGTGCTCACCGGTGACTTCAACCTGCGCCCCGACGACCCGCTGCACGAGCGCCTGATCGCGGGCTTCGACGATCCCGCCGTGCCGGCCCTCGAAGACGTCTGGCAGCGCCTTCATCCCGGGCTCGCGCAGCCGCCGACCGTGGGCGTGCACGATCACGCGCAGTGGCCCGAGGCCTTCGCTTGCGACTTCATCTGCGCCAGCGCCGACCTGCGGTCGCGCCTGCGTGCGGTCGCCGTCGACGCCACGACCGCGGCCTCCGATCACCAACCGATGATGATCGAGCTCGGCTGACGCGGTCGCTTCGCTCGCGAGCGAATTCCGGCGCTCCGTTCGCGTTCCACAATCGATGCCATGACGCACGCCTCGCTCCCCACCGCTGCCAGCGTCGCCGCGCGCCGGCTCGCCTTTCGCCAACTCCACGAGTCCGGTTGCTTCGTGCTTCCGAACCCGTGGGACATCGGCAGCGCCCTCTACCTGCAGGGCCTCGGCTTCAAGGCGCTGGCGTCGACGAGCTCGGGTGCCGCCTGGTCGCTCGGCCGAGCCGATGGCGGACTCTCGCGCGACGAGGTGCTCAGCCATCTGCGCTCGCTCGTCGCCGCCACCGAGCTGCCCGTCAATGCCGACTTCGAGAGCGGCTTCGGCGCCGATCCCGATGCCGTGGCGGAGAGCGTGCGCATGGCCGTCGCGACCGGCGTCGCGGGCCTTTCGATCGAAGACGCCACCGGCAACGCCGCCGAGCCGCTCCACCGCATCGACGCAGCCGTGGCCCGCCTGCGCGCCGCGCGCCGCGCCATCGACGCCGCCGGCGGCCAGACGCTGCTGGTCGGCCGGGCCGAGAACTTCTTCGTCGGCCGTCCCGACCTCGCCGACACCATCGCACGGCTGCAGGCCTACGCCGAAGCCGGCGCCGACTGCCTCTACGCGCCGGGCATCCGCAGCCGCGACGAGATCGCAGCCGTGGTCGCAGCGGTGGCGCCGAAGCCGGTCAACCTGCTTGTCGGCTCGGCGAGTGAACTGACGATGGCCGACATCGCGAGCCTCGGCGTGCGCCGTGTCAGCGTCGGCGGCGCGATGGCGCGCTCGGCCTGGGGCGGTTTCATGCGCGCGGCCAAGGGCATTGCCGAGCAAGGCCGCTTCGACGGCTTTGCCGACGCCGTTCCGGGCGGCGAGCTCAACGCCTTGTTTCGCGGCTGACCCGAACGTCGCTCGCGCCGCGCTCACGCGGCGAGCGCTGCCTGCGCTGCGAGACAGCGGGCGAGCAGGCGCGGTGCCGCGGCGCGCTGGGTCCAGCCCTCGAAGGCCGGCGTCGGCCCGCTCCAGCGCAGCTGCTTCACGTTTCTGAACAGCTTCTGGTCGGTGCGCAGCGTCGCGAGCCGCTTGAAGAGAAGCGCCTCCTCGACACGGTCGCCGAGCAGGTCGGCAGGAAAGCTCTCGATCGGGCCGTGCCGGTTCAACAGCCTCGCCGCGCCCACGGCGCCGATGCCGGCAATGCCCGGGAAACCGTCTGCAGCATCACCGACGAGAGCCAGCCAGTCGGGGATCAACTTCGGCTCGACACCGAACTTCGCCTTGACCGCGACGGCGTCGCGGATCGCCTTGCCGCGGCGATCGACCTGCACGACGCGATCGCCGACGACACACTGCGCGAGGTCCTTGTCGGGCGTCCACAGGCAGACCTTGGCGACCGCCTGGTCGCGGCTGGCCAGCCACGCCGCAGAAGCCATGGCGTCGTCGGCCTCGAGCTCGGTCATCGGCCAGACCATGACGCCCATCGCCACGAGTGCGGCCTCGAGCGGGTGGAACTGCGCCAGCAGCGCTGGCTCCATGCCGGCCGACGTCTTGTAGCCGGGCCAGAGCGCATTGCGGAAGGACTCGACGACGTGATCGGTGGCGACGCCGATCCAGGGCTCGCCCTGCTCGATGATCTCGAGCACCGACTGCAGCACACCGACAACGGCGCCGAGCGGGGCGTCGTGACCCTTGTTGAAACGCCGCTGGCCGTAGAAGTGACGGAACAGCTCGTAGGTGCCGTCGACGATGTGAACGATCATGCCGGCGGGATTGTCACGGGCCTCGGGCACCGTCGCGCGATGCGGACCAGCGGCTGGGCGACCCCCTGCTTAAGGGATGTCTGAGGGTCCAGCGAAGGCGCATGCTGGCTTCACCCGTAGCGAAGTCGCTGCGGGAATCATCGTCTTCACGCCAAGAGGTCCATCATGTCGAAAGATGTCCGTGTTCTCGCTGTCCGTCGAAGTGCCACAGCCATTGGCGCTGCAGTCCTCCTGGCCTTGGGAGCCTCCTCGGCCCTGGCTGCGGAGACGACGTTCGCTGGCTATACCGACGGTTGTTTTGGCCTCGGATGTACGCCCCCGACGACGGCGGGAGGTACTCAGACCACGAGCTTCCAGGGCTTGACCTATACCGCGTCGACGTTCAACAGCACGACGTCGAACGGTTTCCTGGGCATCGGCAGCGCGCCCGGAACGCCCAATTTCAACAATCTCGGTTCATTCTTCCTGTCGACGAGTCCGTTCACAACGTACGACGGCAACTTCGACGTTCGGGTGACGTTCTCGGCGCCTGCCGGCACCAGCCCGAACACCGCGATCTTCGATGACGTGATCACCGGCAGCGTCTCGTCGACTGGCGGCGGCGGCGTCTATATCAACTTCGACAACACACCGAAGTCCTTCACGTTCTCCGATGGCTCGTCATCCGGTTCCTTCACTTTCGCCGTCAATGATCTGTCGATCACGGCGGGTGACAGGGTGGCGGTGACAGGCACGATCCTGTCGAGCGTGTCGCCAGTACCCGAGCCCGAAACCTACGCCCTGATGCTGGCCGGTCTGAGCGCCTTGGGCTTCATTGGCAGGCGTCGACGGAAGAGCTGACCCGTCGTTTGGCGGCTGCCGGGCGATAGATCGTGCCGGAGCTTGAGGCCGTATGTGTCTGAACTGTCACGCCCTACGACAAGCAGGGAGATGCCGCGAACGGCACGGTCGTTCCGACGCGCAGCGCGCAAACGATCCCAGTTGTATCGGCGGTCAAGCGCCGCAGCCGTTCGAGACTGGGCATCATGGCAGCGGGGCCGAAGCCCCGCGCTACTCTCGGTAATCAGTTGCGATCGGCGCGCGGCGCGCGGCGGACGCGTGTCGTGCCCCGGACCGTATCGGTGCGGTCATTGCCCATGAGGCCGCCGCTGCGATTGTCAGGAGTACGACCCATGTTCTGGTCGCCGGGCGTCACGGCGGCGCTGGCCGCACGTCCCACGCTGGTCGTCGCCGTGCCGGGC
>JBDTCA010000401.1:0-3242 GCA_039923815.1 Caldimonas sp.
ACGATGCCGAGGACCAGGCCGCGCGCTTTCGCGCCCAGGCCGCCAACAAGGAAGCCGGCGACGAGGAGGCGATGTACTACGACGCCGACTTCATCCGCGCCCTCGAGATCGGCATGCCGCCGACGGGGGGGTGCGGCATCGGCATCGACCGGCTGGTGATGCTGCTCACCGACTCGCCGAGCATCCGCGACGTGATCCTGTTCCCGTCGCTGCGAAACGAAAGCTGAGCCCTAACGATTCCTGAACTCGGGCTTGCGCTTGGCCAGGAAGGCCTGCATGCCTTCGTTCTTGTCCTCGGTGCCGAACAGCGAGTGGAACAGGCGGCGCTCGTACGAGATGCCTTCGGACAGCGGCGACTCGTAGGCCCGCTCGACGGCCTCCTTGGCCATCATGACGCTGGGCCCCGAAAAGCCGCAGATGGTCTCGGCAGCGGCCAGTGCCACGCTCATCATCTCGGCGGCCGGCACCACCCGCGAGACCAGACCAGCGCGCTCGGCCTCGGCGGCGTCGATCATCCGTGTGGTCAGGACCATGTCCATCGCCTTGGCCTTGCCGATCGCGCGCGGCAGGCGCTGGGTGCCACCAGCGCCGGGGATGATGCCGAGCTTGATCTCGGGCTGGCCGAACTTCGCGGTATCGGCGGCGATGACGATGTCGCACATCATCGCCAGCTCGCAGCCGCCGCCGAGAGCGAAACCGGCCACCGCCGCGATCACGGGCTTGCGAATCTCGCGGATCGTCTCCCAGTTGCGGCTGATCAGGCCCTTCGTGTAGGCGTCGACGAAGCCGTACGGCAGCATCGTGGCAATGTCGGCACCGGCCGCGAACGCCTTCTCGTTGCCGGTGATCACGATGCAGCCGATGCCGTCGTCGGCGTCGAAGGCCCTCAGCGCCGCGCCGAGCTCGTCCATCAGCGTGTCGTTGAGGGCGTTGAGCTGCCTGGGGCGATTCAGCGTGACGACGCCGGTGCGGCGCAGCCCGGCGCCGTGCACGTCGGTGAGGATGCATTCGTAGGTCATCGGAACTCCTTGGGTCATCGTGCGGCACACCTCAGGAGGCGGCCATCTCGGGCTTGCGATCGATCAGCATGTCGACGTAGTTCGTCTCGTCCTGGGCGACGCGGATCCGCACCGGCAGGAAGCGCAGCGACGGTGCGAACCAGATCTCGACGGCGAGCGCGTTCTTCTTCTTCTCGGTCGTCGGCTTGAGGTGGAACGTGTCGATGGCCCCGAACGGCAAGGTCAGCGTCTCTTCGCCCACGACCTCGTAGACGTGGCGGTCCATGCCGCGCGGCAGCGCCAGCGGAAAGTCGATCTTCTCGCCGACGCGCAGCCGCTCGGGATGCGTCGTGAAGAGGTAGGTGAGCTGGATGAACTGGCTTGCCGTGTCCTGCACGCCGGCCAGGCGCGCCTGCCGCTTGCCGTCGGCGAGCACGACCTCGGTCGGCTCGAAGACGACCGTCGCGCGGCGGCGGTCGCGAAAGATCACGTTGGTCTCCTCGTCGTAGCGCTCCGGCACCAGGCCTTCGTCGTCGATGCGGCCCTCGCTCGTCGCCCGCCGCGAGATCAGCGGCGCGAACTCGGGGCCGACGAGAAAGTCGTAGTTGACCTGGTACCGCGCGCCCTGCCGGACCCACTCGACGCGGGCCTGACCGGTGACCTCGCCGCGGTAGTTGCCCGTCAGCACGTAACTCACGCGCGTCGACGCCGGCCACTCGAAGGGCATGGCCGACGATGCCGAGACCGACGGCGGCGCTGCCGCGATCGCGACTTCGGGCTCGGGCTCGGCCCGCGGTTCCGGCGACGACGCGACCGCCATCGGCTCGTCGACGCTTGCCACGATGCGGTCGGCGGCGGCGTCGACTGCCGACGCCGCCGAGGCCGCAGAGGCGGCGGCCTCGGCCACCTCCGGCACGCGCGGCGCGCGCGCCCTCGGCTTCGCGGCGGCGACGATCACCGGCGCCATCGACGGTGGCGCCGTCGGCTCGACCAGCGTCACGTAGGCGACAGCGAGCCGCTGCGGCATCGCCGCCTCGGCGCCGGCGGCGGCGAGCCGCTCGGCGATCGAACGCGTGATCGTCACGTGCAGCAATGCGACAGCGACGACGACCGCGGCGAATGCCACGAAGCGACTGCGGCCGCGCCGCGGCGTTCGGCCCGGCATCAGCCGGCGATCCATGCCTCGTGCAAGGCGCGGGCCTCGGCGTTGGCGGCAGCGGCCGCCTTCAACGTCACCGCGCCCGCATCAGCGGGGCCGGGCAGCGCCGCATCGACGGCGATCTCGACAACGCGCTGGTCGCGGCCGACCAGCCACGGGGTCTCGCCTTCGCCATCGACGCAACGCAGCGCGTCTTCGAGCCGGCGCAGGCGCCAGCCGCCGGCGGCGATCAGTTCATCGCCTGCCGACAGGCCGGCGCGTTCGGCGGCACTGCCGCGCATCACGTGCGTGATCTTGACGCCGGTCAGCGCGCTCTCGGCGACGCGCACGCCGAGCCGCTGTGCCAGCGTCGCCGGCTGGCGCTCGACCGCGACGGCGAAGCGTGCGAGCAGGGCGTCGAGCGGCAGCTCGCCGGTGCCATGGATCCAGGCCGCGAGCTCGGGCGCGAACGAGCGCCCACCGACCACCTCGAGCGCGGCGGCGATGTCGGCCTCGTCGATGGCGCCGCCCTCGCTCGTGTGCCAGAGCCGGCGCATGACGTCGTCGAGCGAGCCCCTGCCTTCGCTGCGCAGGAGCAGGTCGAGCCCGAGCGCGACCAGCGAGCCCTTGACGTAGTAGCTGACGGTGGCGTTCGGCGTGTTCTCGTCGCCGCGGTAGTACTTGACCCAGGCGTCGAAGCTCGAGGCCGCCACGCTCTGCACTTCGCGGCCCGGCGTGCCCTGCACTGCGGTGAGCGAGCGTGCCAGCAGCTTCAGGTAGCGCGGCACGTCGACCAGGCCGGAACGCAGCACGAACAGGTCGTCGTAGTACGAGGTGAAGCCCTCGAAGAACCAGAGCAGCTCGGTGTAGTTCTCGCGGCTGTAGTCGAGCCTGGCGAAGTCGCGCGGCTTCATGCGCTTGACATTCCAGGCGTGGAAGTATTCATGGGCGACGAGGCCCAGCACGGCGACGTAGCCGTCACCCGGCTCCTTCGCTGCACCCTTCGCTGCGTCCCTGGCATCGCCGAGCGCGGGCAGATTGCGCCGCGGTACCACGAGCGCCGTGCTGGCGCGGTGCTCGAGGCCGCCATGGCCGTCTTCGAGGGC
>JBDTCA010000402.1:0-3582 GCA_039923815.1 Caldimonas sp.
GAACACGCCGGCCGCATCCGCTTCGTCAGCTGCCGGCACGAGAACGGCGCGGCCTTCATGGCCGAGGCGCAGGGCAAGCTGAGTGGGCGGCCGGGCATCTGCTTCGTGACGCGCGGCCCCGGCGCGAGCAATGCCGCCATCGGACTGCACACCGCGTTCCAGGACTCGACGCCGATGATCCTGTTCGTGGGCCAGGTGGCGAGCGACCAGCGCGACCGCGAAGCGTTCCAGGAGGTCGACTACCGACAGATGTTCGGCCCCGGCACGCTCGGCTTCGCGAAGTGGGTCGGCGAGGTGCAGAGCGCCGATCGCCTGCCGGAGTACGTGGCCCGCGCCTTCCACGTCGCCATGCAGGGCCGGCCCGGCCCGGTCGTGCTCGCGCTTCCCGAAGACATGCTGCGGCAAGCCACCACCGCACCGGTGCTGCCACTCATCGAGCCGGCGCTCGCCGCGCCGGCGCCGGCAGCGCTCGCCGAGTTGCGCGCCATGCTGGCTGCATCCGAACGCCCGTTCGTGATCGCCGGCGGCAGCGGCTGGACCACCGATGCGTGCGCGGCGCTCGAGCGCTTCGCCGGGACCTGGGCGCTGCCCGTGGGCTGCGCCTTTCGCTTCCAGGACGTCTTCGACAACCGCCATCCGAACTACGCCGGCGACGTCGGCATCGGCATCGCGCCGAAGCTCGCGACCCGCATCGCTGCCGCCGACATGATCATTGCCATCGGTCCGCGACTCGGCGAGATGACGACGGGCGGCTACGAGCTGCTGGTGCCGCCGCGACCTGCGCAAAAGCTGGTCCACATCCACGCCGGCGCCGAGGAACTCGGCCGCGTCTACGCCGGTGACCTGCTGATCAATGCATCGATGGCCTGCGCCGCGCCCGCACTGGCCACGCTCGAGGCACCGGCTTCGGTGCGCTGGGCCGCGGCCACTGCAGCGGCGCGGGCCGATTACGAGGGCAACCTCGTGCCGTCGCCGGTGGCGCCACTCGACATGGCCGAGGTGATCGCGGCCATCGACCGTCAGGTGCCCGACGACACGATCTTCACCAACGGTGCCGGCAACTTCAGCGGCTGGCTGCACCGCTTTCATCGCTACGCCGGCCTGCGCCACGCCGGGCGGACCCAGCTCGCGCCGACCTCAGGCGCGATGGGCTACGGCGTGCCGGCTGCCGTCGCGGCGGCCTTGCTCGAGCCGGATCGGCAGGTGATCAACCTTGCCGGCGACGGCGACTTCCTCATGACGGGGCAGGAACTGGCGACGGCGATCGCGCACGGCGCGAAGAAGCTGGTCGTGATCGTCGTCGACAACGGCAGCTACGGCACGATCCGCATGCACCAGGAGCGCGACTATCCGGGCCGCGTGTCGGGCTCCGACCTCGGCAACCCCGACTTCGCGGCGCTGGCCCGTGCCTACGGCTGGTTTGCGGGAGAGCGCGTCGACGCGACCGAGGCTTTCGAGCCGGCCCTGAAGGCAGCGTTGGCCGCAGGCAGGCCGGCGTTGATCCACCTCAGGCTCGATGCCGACGTCATCACCAGCCGGACCACGCTCGGCGCCATTCGCACCAAGGCGATGAAGGCGGCTGGCAAAGTCTGAATTTTTGGTGGCGAGTCGGCGAGTCAGGCGTGTCAGGCGCCCGACGTGGTGGCACCGTGCTGCGAGTTCTGCTGCTGGCTGCGCCTGCCCCGGTCGGGGCTCGGCAGGTGCGGCAGAGCCAGCAGGCTGTCGAGGCTGCGTTCGACCGCGTGCGATTGCAGGTGTGACTTCGGCCGCGGCGCACCGAGGGCACGCGCGAGCAACCCCGGGCCCTTGGCCGGCACCGCCGTCACCGGGACCCGACCAGAGGGCGAGACGGTGTAATAGCCGCATCGCCGATACCAGATGTCGTCGATGATCCGCGCCGCCGGCGTGGCGCCGCCAGCAGTCCACACGTACGAGATGTTCTCGACCTGCTTGGCGCCTGAATACGAGACGGCGATGATTCGAACTTCTGCCACGACGCACCCCTCGGAGAGGATTCGGTCGCGCAGTCTCCAGCATGTGACGACCAGCCGGAGGCCTCACCAGCGGCCCTAAATCACATTTCGTTACGGCTGTCGACCGACGGCAGCGAGGGCGACAGCGTCAGGGCAGGACGACCTCGAGCAAGCGGTCGAGGCCGCCTTCATCGATGGCCACCATCGCCGCCTTGCGCACCTTCGGCTTGGCGTGAAACGCCACCGACAGCCCCGCCACCGCCATCATGGGCAGGTCGTTGGCGCCATCGCCGACAGCGATCGCGCGCCCTGGTTCGATGCCCAGCGCAGCACACGTCGCCAGCAGCATCCGACGCTTTTCTTCGCCATCGCAGATGTCGCCCCAGGGCTGGTTGACCATCCGCCCGGTGAGCACGCCGTCTTCGATCTCGAGCACGTTGCTGCGCGTGAAGTCGATGCCCAGCCGGTCGCGAACGCGGTCGCTGAAGAAGGTGAAGCCACCGGACACGAGCAGCGTCTTCAAGCCGGCGGCGCGGCAGGCGACCATCAATTTCTCGGCACCCTCGTTGAGGCGAAGGCGATCGTCGTAGACCCGTTGCAGCGCCTCGGCCGGCACGCCTTCGAGCAGCGCGACGCGGCGGCGCAGGCTTTCCTTGTAGTCGGCAATCTCGCCGCGCATCGCCGCTTCGGTGATCGCCGCGACCTCGGCGCCACGGCCCGCGACCGCAGCGATCTCGTCGACGCATTCGATGGTGATCAGCGTCGAATCCATGTCGAAGGCAACGAGACCGAAATCGGCCAGACGCAGGGGCGGCGCGAAGCCGCGGACGGCAAGGCCCGGAGCGAGGCGGCGGCTGTCGTCCATCGGTCAGCCGGCGAGGGCGGCGCGCACCGACCCGGTCGCCACGTCGCGCGGCGCGCCGAGCATGCGCAGCACGTCGCGCACCAGCAGCACGCGGTCCTTGACCTCGGGCGCTGCCCGCTCGATGCGCAGCTTCTCGTTTCCGGCGAGCTTGATGTGCTTGTTCTTCTGCACCAGCTCGATGATCCGGATCGCCTCGAACGGCGGATTCGGCGCAAAGGTGATGATCGTCACCGCCTCGCCGGCGTCGATCCTCATCACGCCGTAGCTCTTCGCCAGCACGCGCAGGCGGTGCACGTCGAACAGCGCCTGGCCTTGCGGCGGCAGCTTGCCGAAGCGGTCGGTGATCTCCTCGAGCATGGCGTCGATCTGCTCGGGCTTGGCGGCGCTGGCGAGGCGCTTGTAGAGCGAGAGCCGGATGTGGACGTCGCCGCAGTAGCTGTCGGGCAGCAGCGCCGGGGCGTGCAGGTTGATCTCGGTCACGGCCGAGAGGGGCGCCAGCAGGTCGGGCTCGCGGCCGTTCTTCAGCGCGCGAACGGCCTCCGACAGCATGTCGTTGTAGAGCTGGAATCCCACCTCCATCATGTTGCCGCTCTGGTTGTCGCCGAGCACTTCGCCGGCGCCGCGGATCTCGAGGTCGTGCATGGCCAGATAGAAGCCGGAGCCGAGCTCTTCCATCTGCTGGATGGCGTCGAGCCGCTGCGCTGCCTGCTTGGTCAGGCCCTCGATGTCGGGGACCATGAGGTA
>JBDTCA010000403.1:0-5640 GCA_039923815.1 Caldimonas sp.
CGACGCCGTGCTTGCGTCGAGTCAAACGACTCGAGGAATCGGGGGCAATCACGGGCTACCGTGCCGAACTCGACCGGGGCAAGGTGGGCCTCGGCGTCACTGCCTTCGTGCACGTGAACCTCGACAAGCATGGCGCCGAGACGACGCGCCGGTTTCTCGCGGCTGTGGACGCGATCGATGCAGTGATCTCGTGCCACGCGCTTACAGGGACGTTCGATTTCATCCTCGAAGTCGTCACCGGCTCGATGGATGAATACGCCACCGTCATGCTAAATAGGCTGGGTGGCCTGCCGAACGTCAGCGCCATACAGACCAGCTTCTGCCTGCGGACCACCAAGCACGGCCAAAAATTGCCGGTGACGCACCTCGGCAGCAGTGGCGATTGAGACCAAAGTCCGTCAGAGTATTTTCACTGCCCGGCCCGTTGAAATAACACGCCGGTGCTCGGCGAGGCGGGGCGGGGCGACGAAACCGGCATCGTCCATGACGCCAAGCTGATCGGACTGGGCGCGCACTATGGCTTCACGCCGAGGCCCTGCAAGGTGTATCGCGCTAAGACCAGGGTCAAGATCAAGCGACCGTCCCGCTACGCTCGGGTCAACTTCTTTCTCGCGTGCAGCTGGGCCAGCGCTAGATCCCGCGCAAGCTCAGACAGCTTGAGCGGCAGGCCTTCTGCATCGTCAGTGACGTCGAGCACGAACTGGTCTCGCGCCGGCGCGAGACAGCTTCAAGCTGGGCTTCTCACTGCACATCGGTTCGTGCGCCTGTGCGGGCGGCCACTGAACAAAAGGCGCGTGGCGTCGACTGTTTTGCTGGCGCATCTCGGCCGCGAATTGAGCATCGCTTGGTCTCGATGCGCGCGCTGTATGCCGGTGGGCGCTCTACGTCATCCTTCGACTCCGGCCACATCTCAGCGCTCAAGTCTCCAGATGATCACCCTGATGGCTTGAAAGCGTTACGGCTCCAAGGGTCAGGACCCGAAATCGGCAGCGGAAGAGTGGTCGATGTCGATGGCACACAACGGAGACAGGATTGGGGGTTGACCGACAATGAAGTCCGTTCACCGCTTTCCATCACATGACCGACCGCAACCAGCAAACCATTCCCCATGGGTTCACGCATCTCACAGAAGGGCGCATCCGGACCACAGACATCATCCTCGGCGAATCTGGCGGCTGGGCCATCCCTCACGTCTTCCTTGTCGGTGGCGACATCGGCAAGGATGGTCGGTGCATTGCCCGACCGCAAGTCAAGAAGCCGGGCAGCCGCAGTTAAGACGAACTGGCTGCTGATGCGGCCGCCACGGCCGACGATTCGTCCCCAGCGATTTGGGAGTGCCACTTGGAGGTCGACCAACGCCTCGCTGTGCAGGCCGCTCTCCGAAAGGACCAGGAACAAGCGCTGGCAGCATAGAAAATGCTTGGCGAACTTTGAAGGACTGCGTTGAACCTGAAAGTGAACATAGTGATTCTGGACGAGCTGACCGAAACGGTGATCCGATCGACCGGCTCCCTGGACCTCGCGAGCGGCGAGATTTTCGACGTCCGCTATGAGGTCGATCGTCCCGGCTTGATGGGCATGCCAGCGGCCGACGAGCAGTACGAATTCACGAGCGGAGTACTGTCCAACGACGGCAAGGACGTTGAATTCCGCATTGATGTCGACGTCATGCGGGGACAGTACTTCGTCAACCCGACCGAGCTGCTCGAACTCAAAGTGCGAGCCGCCAAGCTCTTCGCCGGCATCGAAGGCAAGACGCTGGCTTCCACCTCGGGGCGTGCCACGACGGCGACCCCGGAAGACAAAAACGCGGGCGCGGACCGCCGCCTTCATTAGTGCTGAGTCGGCCAGCACGTTGATAGGGTTGAGCGGCCCAACGGCTGCGGCAGGGTTCGACATGGCGGGTTCCTCGGCTTTGGAAGCGCGCTCGCCGCGCATTCCATGTGCCGAGACTCTGGCCAATGCCCGCGTCTCGCGCATGAGGCGGCCGTCCCACACCGGCGAGCTGCACGGCCCGAACCGTGCAAGAACCAGGGACTGAAGGCCCAGCGCGGTCGAATCCATCGCCGCGGCTCGCAGGTCCAGAATCTGCGTCGTGCCCTGCCGACCCTCGCCCCAGCAGCAAATCCGCTTTTGCACGACCGCCGACGGCGTCAACATCGCGTTCGCTCTGGTCGGCAGCGGAACCGCATTCGTCAAGGCCCCGAACTGGCTCAACCACCTCGAGCTTGATGTCACGAGCCCGATCTGGCGAGCATGGATCGAGCGGGTCGGTGAGCGCCACCGGCTCGTTCGCTACGACGCGCGCGGTTGCGGCCTGTCAGACCGTGTCGAGGTGCCAGCGTCGTTCGCGACCAATCGGCTCGATCTCGAGGCGGTGGTGCAGGCCGCCGGGCTCACGAAGTTCGTGTTGTTCGGTGCTTCGCAGGGCGCCGCGATCGCGATCGAGTACGCAGCACGCTATCCCGAGAGGGTGAGTCACCTCGTCCTCCATGGCGCCTACCTTCGCGGCGCCTTGAAACGAGACGCGACGCCGCACGAAATCGAGGAGGCTCGAACGCTGCTCAAGATTGTCGAGCTTGGCTGGGGTCGCGAGAACTCGGCCTTCCGTCAGGTCTTTGCCAATCAGTTCATTCCGGGAGGCACGCTCGAACAGCTCCGTGCCTTTGACGAGTTGCAGCGCAGGACGGTGTCGCCCGAGGGCGCCGCGAACCTGCTCGCCAGCTTCTACGAGATCGACGTTTCCGCCCTTGCCGCGGAGGTGCGTTGCCCGACGCTCGTGCTCCATTCACGGTTGGATGTGCGCGTGCCGTTCGAGGAGGGTCGTCGCGTCGCGCTTGCCATTCCGGGCGCGGAGTTCGTTCCGCTCGATGGTCGCAATCACATCCTGCTCGAGCAGGATCCGGCCTGGACCCAGTTCTTCGTCGAGGTCGACAGCTTCTTGCTTCGCAGAGGCGGCACGCCCGCAGAACCGCCGCAACATCTTGCCGATCTCACGCCGGCCGAAACGCGGGTGCTCGATCGTGTCGCGGCCGGGCTGAGCAACGACCAGATCGCCGTCGGCCTGGGCATCAGCCCGAAGACCGTGCGCAATCACATCAACCATGTCTTCAGCAAACTCGGCGTCAGCAGTCGATCGCAGGCGATCGTGCGGGCGCGCGAAGAAGGCCTCGGCGGGGCCGGCGAGCAGCGTTCCGCCCGGGTCCGCTGACCCAGGCTTCGACGACTGCGGCGTCGCGCGCGCCAAGGCCTGGGCCCGTGGCTCACGACGACCCACCGGGCAGGCGTTGCAATGGGTGCTTGGGAGCCGTGCCCATTCGGCTCCACGTCACTTCGGAGATGCGCCATGACCAAGTCCGCCACCCAACGTACCGCCATCGGATCCGCGGAGGTCCAGGCCAGTCTATGGAGCGAGCGCGCCGCGGACTACGCCGCAGTGCAGGAGCCGCTGTTCCTGCCGCTGTACGAAGCCGTGCTGCACCGGCTCGAGCCGACGGGACGCGGAGCGCTGCTCGACGTCGGCTGCGGGCCGGGTCTGGCAGCCGCTACGTTGTCGAAGGCCTTCAGTCGCGTCGACGGCATCGACGCTTCGCCGTCGTTCATCGAGACCGCGCGCACGCGCTGCCCCCACGGCACGTTCATCGCCGGCGAGATGGAGTCGTTGCCGTATGCAGACCAAGCATTTGACGCGGTCACCGGCTTCAACGCTTTCCAATACGCGGCGTCGCCGGTGCGGGCGCTGCGCGAGGCGCGACGGGTTGTGAAGCCGACGGGCCGGGTGGTGATCGCCGTCTGGGGTCCGCCCGAGATGTGCGACGCCGCCGGGCACCTGAAGGCCCTCGGACCTCTGATGCCCCCGTCGCCACCAGGTGCGCCGGGGCCGTTCGCGCTGTCGCAAGAGAGCTCGCTCAAGGCCTTGGCCGCTGACGCAGGACTGATCCCGGTCGACATCGTCGACGTGGATTGCCCATGGGTCTATGCAGATATCGAGATGGCGCTGCGCGGAATGCTTTCCGCAGGCCCGGTGGAGCGTGCCATCCGTGCGTCCGGCATCGAGAAGATCCGAGCGGCAGTGGTCGAGGCGATCGCTCCCTATCGCAAGGCCAACGGGACCTACGAGCTCAGAAACATCTTTCGCGTGCTGATCGCGCGAGCCTGATTCGCACGAGCGTCAGCTTAGAAAGGCAGCTTCAGACTCGGGGGGCAGCAATGGGTCGGCAGCACCAGTTCACAGGCGGAGGGAGCTGACGTTCGGCCTCTGCGCCGTGGTCGCCTCGTATCCGCGCATAGTGCCGGGGACGAAGGTCGGGGTTCTGGGCACCGCTAACCTTGCCAGCTTAACGGCAACTTCGCGCCACCCGAGCGTCTGCCGGCATTGGACGCCAACTGGTGCTGCCGACACTGACCTGCCTCACGGTCAGTGCCACCGAGGCGCAGCGGTGCGCGCGAGGCCGAAAGCGCGAACGAACCCCCTATAGCTCGCCCGTAACTGTGCTCAGCGTCCTGAAGGAGGCGGGACGAGTAATTTCTGATCAATTCGGCGTGAACTTGCTTGCAGCTCAATGAACCCAGAGCACCTCAAACTGCTGTCGGATCGGAGCGACCTGTATCGACACCTCGTCGCCTTCGCATTTACCCAACATAGCCCTGCCCAAAGGGGCTTTGCTGCTGATGACCTGAACGAGCTGAGCCCCGCTGAGCAACTTCATGCTGCCCCCGTGCGGGCCAAGAAAGAGCTGTTGCTGCTTGTCGTCGGAGTCCACCAGGCAGACCAGCGCGCCGAGCTGTATGCCTTTGCTAGCGTCGTACGGACGCGGGTGGAATTGGCGCCAATTGGCCATTGCCCGGAGGATGCCTTCGGCGCGACGAGCGTGGCCTGTGGCCAGGTAAGCGGCCTCAAGCCCCAAGGTGTCGTATTTGTTTTCGGCGATGTTTTCTTCGTGCGTCGCTGCTTCGTGGGCCGCTCGCACTGCCTGTTCGGCTTGCAGCAGATCTTCCCCTAGCCGTTCCAGCACCTGCTGCCGCAGCACGAATTTATCCATGATGAAAGGTAGGCATCTTGAACAGTCGGCTGCGCTACGCGAGTGACCGGTCAGCGAGGTGCAGCGGTCATCCGCCTTGTTGACGATCGTGCGACCGGTTTCGGCTCGGCCTGCCACACACCCCGATGGCGCCGGGCATCAACATCGGTCTGGTTCCCATCCTTCAATGGATCATCTTGCCTCCCATGGCCGTGCTGCTGTCACGACGTCAGCTGCGATGGCGATAAAACTCGTGCGGGATGCCTTCTGGGCAGGCGTCGTTGGGTGTACCCCGGAACCATGCCTCGCAAGAGTCAAGTCGACAAGCTGCTCGCATGTCCAGTTCGCATGTCCATCAGGTCAGAAATCCGGTAGTTATCAAACGTTTTCCCCAGTCACGCGTCGCTACGACATCCAGCGCAGGAACGCCGCGGCGGTGAGCGCCGTCGCCCCCAGCGCCATCAAGCTGCCCCAGGGATTTCGCGAATCGGCGTCGCCCCGGCGGGTGCCCACAAGATGGAAGGTCGTCAACGCCATTCCCGCAACAGCGCAGGCGATCTTGATGACCAACGCGGCAATGGCGATTCCGTGGATGTCGGGGAAATGGCCATACCACGCG
>JBDTCA010000404.1:0-5968 GCA_039923815.1 Caldimonas sp.
GACGAAGCGGCGCTGAAGGCCTTTCACGCCGAGCATCGGGACATCGTCCTGAAGCCGCTCGACGGCATGGGCGGCATGGGCATCTTCCGGGTCGGCGCCGACGGCCTCAACCTCGGCAGCATCATCGAGACGCTCAACCGCGGCGGCGCCACCACCGTGATGGCGCAGCGCTACCTCACCGAGATCACCGCCGGCGACAAGCGCATCCTCGTCATCGACGGCGTCGCCGTGCCGCATTCGCTGGCGCGCATTCCGCAGGGCAGCGAGATCCGCGGCAACCTCGCCGTCGGCGGCAAGGGCGTCGCGCAGCCGCTCTCGGCACGCGACCGCGAGATCGCCGAAGCCATCGGTCCGGTGCTGGCCGCGCGCGGCCTGATGCTGATCGGCCTCGACGTGATCGGCGACAGCCTCACCGAGATCAACGTCACCAGCCCCACGGGTTTCCAGGAAATCATGACGCAGACCGGGTTCGACGTGGCGAAGACCTTCGTCGATGCGCTCGAGCGCGCACTGGGCCGCTGATCATGGCGGTCCTCTCGCTGTCGGACGCCCATCTCGCCTACGGCCACGTCGCCCTGCTCGACGGTGCCGCGCTGTCGCTGGAATCGGGCGAGCGCATCGGCCTGATCGGCCGCAACGGCACCGGCAAGTCGTCCCTGCTGAAGGTGGTTGCGGGGCTCGAGAAACTCGACGACGGCCTGCTGCAGCTTACCCAGGGCCTGCGCATCCGCTACGTCCCGCAGGAGCCGGTCTTCGCCGACGCCGGCACGGTGTTCGATGCCGTCAGCGAAGGCATCGCCGAGGCCCGTGCCGTGCGCGACGCCTACGAGGCCCACGCCGAGGGTGTCGATCTCGACGCGTTGCAGAGCCGCATCGAACAGCTCGATGCCTGGAATTGGGAGCAGCGCGTCGAGACCACGTTGCAGCAGCTTCATCTCGACGGCGCGCGCACGATCGCCGAGCTCTCGGGCGGCAACCGAAAGCGCGTGGCCCTGGCGCGCGCTCTCGTCGCCGTGCCCGACGTGCTGCTGCTCGACGAACCCACCAACCACCTCGACCTCGACTCGATCGCCTGGCTCGAGGAGCTGCTCAAGGGCTTCGCGGGCAGCGTCGTCGTCGTCACCCACGACCGCGCCTTCCTCGACGCCGTCTCGACCCGCATCGTCGAGCTCGATCGCGGCATCCTGCGCAGCTACCCGGGCAGTTTCTCGGCCTACGAGTTCCGCAAGGAAGAAGAGCTCAAGGACGAGGCGCTGGCGAGCGCGCGCGCCGACAAGCTGCTGGCGCAGGAAGAGGTCTGGGTGCGCAAGGGCGTTGAGGCGCGGCGCACGCGCAGCGTCGGCCGCGTCCAGCGCCTGCAGGTGCTGCGCTCGCAGCGGGTGGCGCGGCGCGAGTCGCTCGGTCGCGTTCGCCTCGACGCCGACTCGGGCGTGCCCAGCGGCAAGATCGTCGCCGAGCTGAAGCGCGTGTCGATGCTGTTCCCGACGCCGAGCGGCGGTCAGCGCACGATCGTCAAGGACTTCTCGGCGACCATCCTGCGCGGCGACAAGGTCGGCCTGATCGGCCCCAACGGCGCCGGCAAGACGACGCTGCTCAAGATGATCCTCGGCCAGCTTGCGCCGACCTCGGGCAGCGTGCGCCAGGGGACGCGGATCGAGGTCGCGTACTTCGACCAGATGCGCAGCGCCCTCGACCTCGACGCCACTCTCGCCGATGCCGTCAGCCCGGGCAGTGAGTGGATCGAGACGGCGAGCGGCAAGAAGCACGTGATGAGCTACCTCAACGACTTCCTGTTCTCGCCGGCGCGGGCCAACTCGCCGGTGCGCACGCTTTCGGGCGGCGAGCGCAACCGCGTGCTGCTGGCTCGCCTGCTGGCGCTGCCGGCCAACGTGCTGGTACTCGACGAGCCCACCAACGACCTCGACATCGACACCCTCGAGCTCCTCGAGGAGCTGCTGCAGAACTACTCAGGCACGGTCTTTCTCGTCAGCCACGACCGCCGCTTCCTCGACAACGTCGTCACCAGCACGATCGCCTGGGAGGGCGATGAGTCCGAAGGTCTGTGGCGCGAATACGAGGGCGGCTACGAAGACTGGAAGACGCAACGCGACCGCGCCCGGGCGATGCGCCTGGACGCCGACCGCAAGAGCGCCGCATCGACCCGCGCCGCACCTGCGCCCGCATCGGCGCCGTTGGCCAGGCCCACCGTCGTCGCTGCCGGCAAGCCGCGCAAGCTCGGCTACAAGGAGCAGCGCGAGTTCGATGCGCTGCCGGCCCGCATCGAGGCGCTCGAGGCCGAGCAGAAGGACCTCGGCGCCTTGCTCGCGAGCGCCGACCTCTACGCCGGCGATCCGGTCCGGGCCGAATCGGCGCAGATGCGGCATGCCCAGATCGACGAGGAGCTGCTCGCGGCCCTCGAGCGCTGGGAAGCGCTCGGCACACGCTAGCTCGGCGCCGCACGATGGAGCAGGACGAGCTCGCACACCGGCAGAACCGCGGCCTCGTGCTCGGCTTCGTCGGCGTCGTCCTGTTCGCGATGACGCTGCCGATGACGCGTCTGGCCGTCGGCTCCGTGGCCGATCCGCAGCTGCCGCCGCTCTTCGTCACGGCCGGCCGCGCCGGCTTCGCGGGCGTGCTGAGCTGCCTCTACCTCGCGTTGCTGCGCGGTCCGGTGCCGCGCCGCAACCAGCTCGGCGCGTTCCTCGTCAGCGCCCTCGGCACCGTCGTCGGTTTCCCCCTGTTCCTCAGCCTGGCGCTGCGCCATGCCGACGCGACGCACGCGGCCGTGGTGACAGGCGTGCTGCCGCTGGCGACGGCGATCGCTGCCGCGGTCTCGTTCAGGCAGCGGCCCTCGGCCGGCTTCTGGCTTTGTGCGGCGCTGGGCGCCGGTCTGGTGCTCGGTTTCGCGACCTGGAAGGGTGGCGGCAGCCTCGTCGGCGCCGACTTCCTGCTGCTGGGCTCGGTGGCGAGCGCGGCGATCGGCTATGTGGCCGGTGCGCGCCTCTCGGCCCAGATGCCGGCCGAGCGGGTGATCTGCTGGGTGCTCGTCTTCAGCCTGCCCGTGACCTTGCCGGCGACGCTGGTGACCTGGCCCGCGAACAGCGCCAGCGCCGCCGCCTGGGGCGGCTTCGCGTACGTCACCGTGTTCTCGATGTGGCTGGGCTTTTTCGCGTGGTATCGCGGCCTGGCGCTCGGTGGCACGGTGCGTGTCAGTCAGGTCCAACTCGTGCAGCCGTTCCTGGCCATGCTGTTTGCCGTGCCGGTGCTCGGCGAGCACCTCGACGCCGTCACCGTGGCCTTCGCCCTGGCCGTCGTCGCCACCGTCTTTGCCGGCCGGCTGATGCCGGTGGGCGTCCCGCGCGTCGCCGTGCCTGCGGCACGAACGCCTTTCGCAGCACGCCGTGGATCGAGAACGTCATGAGTCGGAGCGGTTCGGCATCACCCTGGCACTTGGCTGCGCGTACGGCGCGCATGAACCCCTCCGCGATCCGCGAGATCCTCAAGCTCACGGAACGGCCCGGCATCATTTCGCTGGCCGGTGGTCTGCCCTCGGCCGATACCTTTCCGCTCGAGGCAATGCGCGACGCGACCGCACGCGTGCTTCGCGACACGCCGCGCGAGGCCTTGCAATACGCCGCGAGCGAAGGCTTCGCGCCGCTGCGCGAATGGGTCGCGGCGGAGATGGCGTCGCACGGCATGACCGTCGCAGCGTCGCAGGTGCTGATCACGACGGGCTCCCAGCAGGGCCTCGACCTCGTCGGCAAGGTGCTGGTCGATGCCGGCAGCCGCGTCGCCGTCGAGTCGCCGACGTACCTCGGCGCCTTGCAGGCCTTCGTGCCGTACGAGCCCGAGTTCGTGGCGATCGCCTGCGACGACTGCGGCCCGCTCACGGCCTCGCTTTCCACCGAGGGCCGGGGCGCCCGCTTCTTCTACGTGCTGCCCAACTTCCAGAACCCGAGTGGCCGCTCGATCGGTGACGCCCGGCGCGACGAGATCGTGGCCGCGGCGTCGGCCACGGGCCTGGCCATCGTCGAGGACAACCCGTATGGCGACCTCTGGTTCGATGAGCCGCCGGCACGCCCCATCGCTGCGCGCTGGCCCGAAGGCACGATCTACCTCGGCAGCTTCTCGAAGGTGCTGGCGCCGGGGCTGCGCCTCGGCTACGTGATCGCGCCGCCGCCGGTGTTCGCCAAGCTCGTCGAGGCCAAGCAGGCGGCCGATCTGCACACGCCGGGCTTCAACCAGCGCATCGTCCACGAGATCGTGAAGGACGGATTCCTGACCGAGCACGTGCCGACCATCCGGGCCCGCTACCGACGCCATCGCGAGGCGATGCAGGGGGCACTGCTCGCGCATCTGCCCACTGCGGGCCCACTCGCCTGCCGCTGGCGCACGCCGGGTGGCGGCATGTTCTTCTGGGTCGAGTTGCCCGAAGGCTGCGACAGCGACGCGCTGCTCGCGCTCGCGGTGGCGCGCGGTGTCGCGTTCGTCCCCGGCGCGCCGTTCTACGCGTCCGCACCGAGGCGCAACACGCTCCGGCTCTCGTTCGTCACCGTCGAGCCCGAAGCCATCGAGCGGGGCATCGCCGCGCTCGCCACCGCGCTTCGCGATCTCCAGGAGCCGCCATGACGCGATTCACCTTCAGCCAGGTCGACGTCTTCACCGAAGTTGCGCTGCTCGGCAACGCGCTCGCGGTCGTTCATGCGGCCGATTCGGTCGATGACCAGCGCATGCAGGCCTTCGCGCGCTGGACGAACCTCAGCGAGACGACCTTCCTGCTGACGCCGACCGATCCGCACGCCGACTACCGCGTCCGCATCTTCACGCCCGGCGGCGAGCTGCCGTTCGCCGGCCACCCGACGCTGGGAAGTTGCCACGCCTGGCTCGAGAACGGCGGCCTGCCGCGCACCGCCGGGCAGGTCGTCCAGCAGTGCGAAGTCGGCCTCGTCACCATCCGGCTCGAGGCGGGCCGGGCGGCGTTCGCGGCGCCGCCGCTGCGCACCGAAGCGGTCGAGCCGGCGACGCTCGATGCGGTCATCGGTGCGCTGGGCATCGAGGCGACACAGGTGAAGGCGGCGCGCTGGCTCGACAACGGGCCGCGCTGGCTCGGCCTCGTGATGGCGAGTGCCGCCGAGGTGCTGGAAGTCGAGCCCGACCATGCGGCCTTGCGCACGCTCGCCAAGGTCGGCCTGATCGGTCCCCACGCGCCGGGCTCGGAATGCGATTTCGAGGTGCGTGCCTTCGCATCGATGGTCGGCATCGACGAAGACCCGGTCACCGGCAGCCTCAACGCCGGCCTCGCCGGCTGGCTCATCGAGGCGGGCCTGGCGCCGGCGCGCTACCGGGTCGCCCAGGGCACGCGGCTCGGCCGCGCCGGCCGCGTCGGCATCGCGTGCGAAGACGGCACGGTGTGGGTCGGCGGTGCATCGGTGACGTGCATACGCGGCGAGGTCGCGCTCTGAACGGCACGGCCATCGGCGCGCGCGTGCCGAGCCTCGAGCTCGACCACCTCGTCGTCGGAGCTGCGTCGCTCGAGGTCGGCCGCGCATGGTGCGAGCGCACCTTCGGCGTCACCGCTCAGGCGGGCGGAAAGCATCCGGCGATGGCCACGCACAACCTGCTGATGTCCATCGCCTCGCCGTATTTTCCGAAGGCCTACCTCGAGATCATCGCCATCGATCCCGACGCGACTGCGAGCCAGCGCCCGCGTTGGTTCGACCTCGATGACGCGGCGGTCCGCGCCCATATTGCCGCGGCGCCGACGCTGTTGCACTGGGTCGCTCGCGTCAGGACCGGCGAGGCCGACGACATCGACGTCGCGCTCGCTCTGCTGCGCGCTGCAGGGCACGACCCCGGCGATGTCGCCGATTCCCAGCGTGCGACCGCCTCTGGCGGCGTCCTGCGCTGGCGCATCACCTTGCCTCGCGACGGTCGGCGGGCGGGCGGCGGCGCCGTGCCGCTGCTCATC
>JBDTCA010000405.1:0-4387 GCA_039923815.1 Caldimonas sp.
TGATCCTCTGGGCCGGCATCGGCGAGGCGCAGAAGCTGGCCCTCATCTTCATCGGCAGCTTCTTCCAGCTGGTGCTGATGATCGCGGTGATCGTCGGCAACACGCGGCGCGATCTCGTCGAGGCCGCGTACACGCTCGGCGTCGGCGACCGCGGCCTCATTCGCCGTGTGCTCATCCCGGGCGCCGCACCGGAGATCGCCGAAGTGCTGCGCATGGTGCTCGGCTGGGCCTGGACCTACGTGATCGTGGCCGAGCTCATCGGCGCCTCGGCCGGCATCGGCCACATGATCACCGACAGCCAGGCGCTGCTCGCCACCGACCAGATCATCTTCGGGATCATCGTGATCGGCCTCATCGGCCTGGCCAGCGACATGACCTTCAAGTGGGTCAACCGGCGTGCCTATCCGTGGGCCGCGCTCGGCCGATGAGCGGCAGCGACATCCTCGACGTGCGCGGTGTCTCGCGCCGTTTCGACGCCACGCAGGCGCTCCAGGCCACCGACCTGCGCGTGGCCGAGAACGACTTCGTCACCATCCTCGGCCCGTCGGGCTGCGGCAAGAGCACGCTGCTGCGCATCGTTGCCGGGCTCGACCGGCCGACCTCGGGCGAGGTGCTGCTCGACGGCCGCCGCATCGAAGGCCCGGGTGCCGACCGCGGCATGGTGTTCCAGAGCTACACCCTGTTCCCCTGGCTGAGCGTGCTCGACAACGTGTGCTTCGGCTTGCGCGAGCGCGGCATGCCGCGAGCCGAGCAACTGGCCGTGGCCAACGATTTCATCGGCAAGGTCGGATTGCGCGGCTTCGAGAACCACTTTCCGAAGCAGCTTTCGGGTGGCATGCAGCAGCGCACGGCGATCGCCCGCGCGCTCGCCAACGGCCCGCGCATCCTGCTCATGGACGAACCCTTCGGCGCGCTCGACCACCAGACGCGCGAGCAGATGCAGGAGCTTCTGCTCGGCATCTGGGAAGCCGAGAAGAAGACCGTGCTGTTCGTGACGCACGACATCGACGAGGCCGTCTTCATGGGCAACCGCGTCGTCGTGATGAGCGCGCGGCCGGGGCGTATCAAGCTTGACCTGGCGGTGACCATCGCCCACCCGCGGCACTACTCGGTGAAGACGACGCCGGCGTTCAGCGAGCTCAAGGCGGAGCTGATGGAGCAGGTGCGGGTCGAGGTGAAGGCGGCGCAGGAAGTGGCCATGGCGACGCGGTGACGAACCACGGACCGGGAGTCGAGCACGACGCCGTCGGCGCCGTGCGACGCGAATTCAGTGACTGGCGACCCTGGCTCACGCGTGCGCTGGTGATCGCCTTCGCCGCACTCGCCGGCCTGACGGTCGTCGCCTTCACCTGGCTGACCGATCTCGCTTTCGCGACCTTCCAGCGCATTGCCGCGATCGGCTGGTGGATGCCGCTGCTGTGGATGCCGCTCGTGACGGCGGCTGTCGTCTGGGTGACCCGGCGCTACGCCCCCGGTGCGGCCGGGTCGGGCATCCCACAGGTCATGGCCACGCTCGACACCGCGGTTGCCACCGGCGACATCCGCCTGTTCGTGTCGCTGCGCCTGGCCTTCGCCAAGTTCATGCTCACCGCGGCCGGCCTGCTGGCCGGCCTTTCGCTCGGCCGCGAGGGTCCTTCGGTGCAGATCGCCGCCGGCATCATGCACAGCGTGCGCCGCTGGCTGCCCGAACGCACGGCGATCACCGAGCACGGCCTGCTCATCGCCGGTGGCGCCGCCGGCATCGCCGCCGCCTTCAATGCGCCGCTGGCCGGCGTGATGTTCGCGATCGAAGAGCTTTCTCGTCGGCCCGAGCAGCGCTCGAGCGGCCTGCTCGTGGCCGCCATCGTGCTGGCCGGCCTGATGGCCGTCTCCGTATATGGCAACTCGACCTACTTCGGCGTCATCGAGGTGCCTGCGGTCGGCTGGTCGCTGCTCTGGCCGGGCCTGCTCGTGACGCTGGTCAGTGGCGTCGTCGGCGGCCTCTTCTCGCGCCTGCTCCTGCGCTCTCTCAGCGGCAGCGGCGAGCCCATCCTCGAGTGGCGACGGCGCCATCCCGTGGCCTTTGCCGCCGGCTGCGGCGCCGCCGTCGCGTTGATCGCGCTGGCCACCGAGGGCGCCACCCTCGGCAGCGGCTACCAGTACACACGCGGCCTGCTCGACGGCACCCACAGCGCCCCTGTCGTCTACGCGTTCGGCAAGTTCCTCGCGACCTGGCTCACCGTCTGGAGCGGCGTCCCGGGTGGCCTCTTCGCGCCAGCGCTCGCCATCGGCGCCGGTCTCGGCAACGACGTCGCCCTGCTGGTCGGCAACATCGACCATTCGGCGCTGATCGCACTCGGCATGGTCGGCTTTCTCGCCGCCGTGACGCAGGCGCCGCTCACGTCCTTCATCATCGTCATGGAGATGATCGACGGCCACGCCATGGTGCTGAGCCTGATGGCCTGCGCACTCGTCGCCAGCCTGGTCTCGCGCCTGCTCGGGCCGCCGCTCTACGGCGCCCTGGCGCATGCGCAGCTCGTCCGGCTGCCGCGGGCTTCACCGCCCACCGAAGCCGTCGAGCCCACGCCGGTGAACAAGGTCAAGACCTGACGCTCGCTTGCCTTGTCGCGGCCGACGGAGGCCGCCTTCCTCTTGCTCAGCCCGACTTCAGCCCCGCCGCCTCGATCCCGGCGATGCAGATGGCCTCGTCTTCGTCGCCGGTGCCACCGCTCGCGCCTGCGGCGCCGATGACCTGGCCTTGCGCGTCCTTGATCAGCACGGCGCCGGTCTGCGGAATGAACTTGCCGTTGCCGGTGGCCGCGAGGGCGCCGAAGAAGGCGGGCAGGTCCTTGGCGCGCTGGGTCAGCACGCGCGAGGCGGCACCCATGGCGATCGAGGCCCAGGCCTTGCCCGTGGCGATGTCGATGCGGAACATGCTGGCGCCGTCCTGGCGCTGCGCTGCCTTGGTGTGCCCCGAGGCATCGAGCACCACCACGGCCATCGGCTGGTGGCCGGCGCCGGTGGCGCGTTGCAGTGCGAGAGTGATGATCTGGTTGGCTTGCTCGAGGGTGATGTTCATCGGTCGAAGTCCTTGTCGTGCGTGGTGGGCGACGAGAATCGTCGCATGCCCAAGCCAAATCCTTCCGGAGGCATCGTCTATTCCACCGACGCGGGCCGCATGTGCCCCGTGTGCCGGAGGCCGCTCGCGTCGTGCACGTGCGCTGCGTCGCGGGCTCGTGCCGCGCCGCCGGGCGACGGCATCGCCCGCATCCGCCGCGAGGTCGGCGGCCGCGGCGGCAAGACCGTGACGGTGGTGGCCGGCCTGGCCCTCGCCGAGGCCGAGCTGGCAGCGCTCGCCAAGCGGCTGAAGGCGGCGTGCGGCACCGGCGGCACGGTCAAGGGTGGCGTGCTCGAGCTCCAGGGCGATCACCGCGATCAGGTGGTGTCGCTGCTGACCCGGGAAGGCATCAGAAGCAAGCTGGCGGGCGGCTGACGAGCAGGCGCTTGGCGAGACGCGAAAGTGCGGCCCTCGAGGGAAAGCGCCGATGCGCGGCCGACCGGGACGACTGGAATCGGCGCTTGAAACGGAAGAAGATACGGCGTGACTCGGAGGTGACGCGGATGAACTCTCCATCGTGTTCCGGCCGCACGTGGCTGCTGACCGCCTTGCTTGCCACGGGCCTGAGCGCAAGCCATGCGCAGGGCTCGCGGGTCGATCGTGGTCGCTACCTCGTCACGGCGGTCATGGCCTGCGGCAATTGCCATACGCCCAAGGATGCGCAGGGGCGGGCCATTGCCGGCAAGGAGCTTGCGGGGGGTGGCATCGCCTTCGACATCCCGCCCTTTACAGGGACCGCGGCCAACATCACGCCCGACGTGGACACCGGCATCGGTGGCTGGAGCGACGACGAGATCAAGCGTGCCCTCATCCACGGCGAGCGCCCCGGCCGCGGGCCGCTCGCCGGCAAGCGCCTGGCAGTGCCGATGGCCACCAACTTCTTCAAGGCGATCCTGCCGGGCGACCTCGACGCCATCGTCGCCTACGTGCGGTCCGTGCCACCCGTGCGCAACCTGCTGCCGGCGCCGGTCTATCGCGCGCCGGTGCGGCACGAGCCCTTCGCTGCTGCCGATCGCGGCTTCAGCGCCGGCGATCTGAAGAGCGAGGCGCGCCGCGGCGAATACCTTGCGACGATCGGCCACTGCCTCGAGTGCCACACACCGGTGAAGGACGGCGTATCCCAGTTCGAAAGCGCCCTCGGCGCCGGCGGCCGTCCATTCATGCCGTCGTTCGTGAAGGGCTTGCCCGAGGCCTGGAAAGGCGCTGTCTCGCGCAACCTCACCGCCGACCGCGAGCGAGGCCTCGGCGCCTGGAGCGACGCCGAGATCAAGCGCGCCATCAGCCAGGGCA
>JBDTCA010000406.1:0-5688 GCA_039923815.1 Caldimonas sp.
CGAGCCGGCGACGTGCTCCTGCGCGAAGCGGCGCTCGCCCGCGCCGGTGTCGCCGAGGTCGAAGCTCACGTCGAGGACGACCGGCGCCTGACCGCCATCGTGTTGCAGCGCCGCGAGCTCGGCAGCGCTGATCAACGTCGTGAAAATCGGTGCAGTGGAGGTGGTCATGCGGTGTTCGGAGGGTCGGCGAGCCGGGCGACTGCGGGTTGGGTGCTGCGCGATCTGAGCAGTGTCGCCGACAGTCCGGCGCCGACGATCAGCAGCATCCCGGAGACGGCCAGCGGCGTCACCGGGTCGTGGAACAACCAGACGCCGTAGACGAATGCGAAGACGATGCCGAGGTACTGCAGGCTGGCATTGACCAGCGTCGGCCCGGTGGAGTAGGCGCGCGTGAGCATGACCTGCGCCGCCGTCGCCGTGCCACCGACAGCGAGCAGCAGGCCGGCGCCGCGCCAGCTGTGGCCGTGGGCGCCGGTGATCGCCATGAGCAGCGCGCCCGCCGCCACGCCGGCGAGCGAGAAGTAGAAGACGATGCGGTACTCGGGCTCGCCGGCGCGGCCGAGTGCCGTCACCTGCAGGTAGGCCGTCGCCGCGATCACGCCGCTGAGCAGGCCCATGAGGCCGTGCCAGAGCTGCTGCTCGGCGATCGTCGGCCGCAGGATGAGGGCGACGCCGGCGAAGCCGACCAGCACCGTGGCCATCAACCGGCCGTCGACGCGCGAGGTGCCCATGGCGACGGCCCCGCCGAGCAGGAACAGCGCCATCCAGACCGACGACATGTAGTTCAGCGTCATCGCGGTCGCGAGCGGCAGGTTGCCGATGGCATAGAACCAGAGCACGAGCGCGATGACGCCCGTGAGGCTGCGCCAGAAGTGCATGGCCGGCACGCGGGTGGCGACGCTGCCGCCGCGTGCGCGCGCCAGCAGTGCCATCAACACCGCGCCGGTCAGGCCGCGGTAGAACACGATCTCGCCGGCGCTGTACTCGCTCGAGGCCAGCTTGACGCACACGCCCATGGTCGAGAAGAGCAGCGACGCGAAAACGGTCAGCCAGGGCGCCGGGATCGCGGCCAGCCGCGCGACGAAGCGGTTCACCGACGCGTCGGTGCCGGCCCCGTTGCCATCTCGCGCGCGTACCACTCGTGAAACTGCTGCATGCCGTCTTCCATCGGGCTCTGGTACGGGCCGGCATCGTCGTCGCCGCGTTCCATCAGGGCGCGCCGGCCGGCGTCCATGCGCAGCGCGATCTCGTCGTCCTCGGCACAGGTTTCCCAGTACGCGGCCTGCTCGGCCTCGACGAACTCGCGCTCGAAGGCGTGGATGTCCTCGGGGTAGTAGAACTCGACGACGTTCAGCGTTTTCTGCGGGCCGCGCGGGTGCAGCGTGGAGACCACGAGCACGTGCGGATACCACTCGACCATCGTTGCCGGGTACGACGTCAGCCAGATCGCGCCGTGGCGCGGAACGACGTCGGCGTAACGACCCTCGCGGTAGGCGAGCACGGCATCGTGCCACTTGCGATAGGCCGGCGAGCCGGGCTTGGCGAGCTCGTTCTTCGGGCCCACCGTCTGCACCGAATGATGGAGGCCGAACTCCCAGCGCAGGTCGTCGCAGCTCACGAAGCCGCCCAGGCCCGGATGCGCCGGCGCGACGTGATAGTCCTCGAGGTAGACCTCGATGAAGGTCTTCCAGTTGTAGTCGCACTCATGCAGCTGGACGCTGTCGAAGGCGTAACCGGTGAAGTCGAGGTCAGCGACCGGGCCGATGCCGGCGAGCTCACGGCCGATGTCGCGGGCGATCCGGTCCGACGCAGCGCCGACCGGGGGCCTCTCGAAGACCATTCCGTTCCAGGTCTGCACCGGGTAGCTGGCGAGGCCGCGGCAGGGGTCGTCGTCGAAGTGGGGTGCGCCGATCAGCTCGCCCTGCAGGTCGTAGGTCCAGCGATGCAGCGGGCAGACGATGTTGGCGCCGGTCTGGCCGCGGCCGCGCAGCATGATCGCCTGGCGATGGCGGCACACGTTGGACAGCAGCTTGACGCCCTCGGGCGTGCGCACCAGGACACGGCCATCGCCCTCCTGCGCCAGCGTCTGGAAGTCGCCGATCGCGGGCACCGCGAGTTCATGGCCCACGTAGCGCGGCGCCTGGCTGAACAGCACCGCCTTTTCGCGTGCGAAGCGATCCTGGTCGAAATAGCTCGCGACCGGAAGTTGCGTGTGGGCGGGCGCCAGGGTGAGGGGCGTGACGCGCGGGTCGGACATGGCCCCGGTTCCTTCAGAAGTCAGTCTCGAGCGCCTGCGGGCGCGGGTCACGATGGCAATCCGATGCCACCGTGGCGACGGGCGGGGGCGCAGTTTAACTGCGGGTCATGGCCACCGTACCCTCGTGCGACAGTCTCCGGGACGCCGCCGTACGCCGGGCAGATGGGGCCCGCGTCGCTGACTACAATCGAAACTTTTCCTGGCTCGAATGACGACTGAATCCTCCTCCGGCCCGGCCGCGCAGGTTCCTGCGACTTACGAAATGGCGCTGGCGGAACTCGAAGCCCTGGTCGCGGCCATGGAGGGCGGCCAATTGCCGCTCGACGGCCTGCTGTCGAGCTATCGCCGCGGCGCTGAACTGCTGCAGTTCTGTCGTACCCGGCTCGAGGCGGTCGAGCAACAGGTCCGCGTCCTCGACGACGGCCAGCTGAAAGCCTGGTCGGCATGAAGAGGGATGCGTTCGACACCTGGTCATTGGGCGAACTCGACGCGGTCGAGTCGGCGCTCGACGCCTGGGTTCCGGCCGACGGGCCGGCCGGGCTCGGCGAGGCCATGCGTTACGGCGTGCTCGATGGCGGCAAGCGGCTGCGGCCCTTGCTGGTTCTGGCAGCGGCCGACGCGGTGCACGGCGAACGTGCCGCGGCACTTCGGGCGGCGGTGGCGGTCGAGCTGATCCATGCCTATTCCCTGGTCCATGACGACCTGCCTTGCATGGATGACGATGTGCTGCGCCGGGGCAAGCCGACCGTGCACGTCCGCTACGGTGTCGCCCAGGCGATGCTCGCCGGCGACGCCATGCAGGCACTGGCTTTCGAGGTACTGACGCCTGTCGATGGCAGCGTGGCGCCGGGGTTGCAGGCGCGCCTGTGCGGCCTGCTCGCGCGCGCCGCGGGCGGTGCCGGCATGGCCGGCGGCCAGGCGATCGATCTCGCCAGCGTCGGCCTGCCCCTCGACGAGCCGGCGCTTTCCGACATGCATCGCCGCAAGACGGGCGCCTTGCTGCAGTCGAGCGTGCTCATGGGCGCAGCCTGCGGTTCGACGACCGGGCACCAGTGGCAGGCCCTGGCCGAGTTCGGAGCCGCCATCGGCCTGGCGTTCCAGGTCGTCGACGACATCCTCGACGTGACCCAGGCTTCGGCCACGCTCGGCAAGACGGCCGGCAAGGATCAGTGCAGCAACAAGCCGACCTACGTGAGCGTGCTCGGGATCGACGCCGCCCGCGCCCACGCAGAGTCGTTCCGTGCCGCCGCCCATGTGGCTCTCGACGGCAGCACGCTGGGCAACGTCGACCGCCTGCGTGCCCTCGCCGATCGCGCCGTCGACAGGCACTCCTGACCATGACGAGCATCCTCGACCGCATCGATTCTCCCGCCGACGTGCGCAAGCTCTCGCGCACGGAGCTCCAGCAGCTGGCCGTCGAACTGCGCGCCTTCGTCGTCAAGATCGTCTCCGAGACCGGCAACGGCCATTTCTCGTCGAACCTCGGCACCGTCGAGCTGACGATCGCGCTGCACCACGTGTTCGACACGCCGAACGACCGGATCGTCTGGGATGTCGGCCACCAGACCTACCCGCACAAGACGCTCACCGGTCGCAAGGACCGCATGCTGACCTTGCGCCAGCTCGGCGGCATCTCCGGCTTTCCGCGCCGCGACGAGAGCGAGTACGACGCCTTCGGCACGGCGCACTCGTCGACCTCGATCTCGGCGGCTTTCGGCATGGCCGTGGCTTCTCGCATGAAGGGCGAAAGCCGCAAGTGCGTGGCCGTGATCGGCGACGGCGCCCTGACGGCCGGCATGGCCTTCGAGGCGCTCAACAACGCCGGCTGCCCAGCGTTCGACGGCACGCAGACCGACATGCTGGTGATCCTGAACGACAACGACATGTCGATCTCGCCGCCGGTGGGCGCGCTCAACCGCTATCTGGCGCGGCTCATGAGCGGCAAGTTCTACGCCACCGCGCGCGACACCGCCAAGAACGTGCTGAAGAACGCACCGCCGCTGTTCGAGCTCGCCAAGCGCTTCGAGGAGCACGCCAAGGGCATGGTGGTGCCGGGCACGATCTTCGAGGAATTCGGCTTCAACTACGTCGGCCCGATCGATGGCCACGACCTCGAGTCGCTCATTCCCACGCTCGAGAATCTGCGCAGCCTGAAGGGACCCCAGTTCCTGCACGTGGTCACGAAAAAGGGCTACGGGTACCAGCTCGCCGAGGCCGACCCCGTGCGCTATCACGCGGCGTCGGCCAAGTTCGATCCTGCGGTCGGCTTCGTCAAGCCGGCCGCAGCGCCCAAGATGACCTTCACGCAGGTCTTCGGGCAGTGGCTCTGCGACATGGCCGAAAAAGACGAGCGCCTCGTCGGCATCACGCCGGCGATGCGCGAAGGCTCGGGCATGGTCGAGTTCGAGAAGCGCTTCCCGAAGCGCTATCACGACGTCGGCATCGCCGAGCAACACGCCGTCACCTTCGCTGCCGGTCTGGCCTGCGAGGGCATGAAGCCCGTCGTCGCGATCTACTCCACCTTCCTGCAGCGCGCCTACGACCAGCTGATCCACGACGTCGCGATCCAGAACCTGCCGGTTGTCTTCGCGCTCGACCGTGCCGGCCTGGTCGGCTCCGACGGCGCCACCCACGCCGGCAACTACGACATTGCCTATCTGCGCTGCATCCCGAACGTCAGCGTTCTGACGCCATCCGACGAGAACGAGTGCCGGCAGTCGCTCTACACCGCCTTCATGCAGGACCATCCGGTCGCCGTCCGCTACCCGCGCGGCTCGGGCGCCGGCGTGGCGATCCAGAAGGCGATGACCGCGATCCCGTTCGGCAAGGGCGAAATTCGGCGGCAGATCCAGCGCGAGGTCGGTCGCGACGGCGCGCGGACTGCCGCAGTGGCCCACAAGCGGGTCGCGATCCTCGCCTTCGGCACCCTTCTTTACCCGGCGCTGGCCGCAGCTGAACGACTCGATGCCACCGTCGCCAACATGCGTTTCGTCAAGCCGCTCGACGTCGAGCTGGTCGCTGAACTTGCCCGCAGCCACGACGCCATCGTCACCGTCGAGGAGGGCGCCGTGATGGGTGGCGCCGGCAGCGCCGTGCTCGAGGCGCTCGCCGAAGCGCGCATCGAGATTCCGGTGTTGACGCTCGGCCTGCCCGACCTGTTCATCGAGCATGGCGATCCGGCAAAGCTGCTGGCGCAATGCGGGCTCGACGCCGCGGGCATCGAGCAATCGATCCAGCGCCGCTTCGGGGCGCCCCGTGCCCTGCTGCAGGCCGCGGCCGGCCAATAGCGGCCGGCAGCAGGCCAACCGACTTCGACGATGACCAACCTGATCGACGCGCTCCACATCCCCGACACGCAGTCCGCGCACGACGATCGCCGGATCGCGATCCAGCGCGTCGGTATCCGCGGTGTGCGCTACCCGATGCAGCTC
>JBDTCA010000407.1:0-4060 GCA_039923815.1 Caldimonas sp.
GCATGTGCACGCTCCAGTCGTCGACATGGCGGTCGAAGATCGGGCCGAGGACGACGTCGTTGCGTACATTGGCATAGAACGTGTCGACCAGTTCGGCGACTTCGGCTTCGGTGCAGAGCTCGGGTGACGGCATCGGGTGGTCCTCATTGGCGCTGCGCTTCGTGATTTGCCCAGAGCGCGGCAATCTACGGAACGTCCATTCACGACAAGGTCCATTTTCGTCAAAAGTCTTGTCGACCGGGCAAATCCCATGCTGCGTGGTCGTCGTAATTTCTTGTCGCGCGTTTGGCTGGCCTGGCAGGGGCGCCATGCCGGGCTCTGATCCGCTGCGTTGCGCTGGATCAAGGTCAGCCGTGCCGGGTTGACTAGACTGTTCCGAGTGTCGGTCGATCCGGGGCAACCCCGAGCGGACGGGAATGGCGGCGGCGCGCCGGCGGCACCCCGCCGAAGAATGCGAGCCGATCACTTTTGCATTCCGGGCCGACGAAGATTCATGCAGGAGACGAAATTGAACGCCAGCCGCCTGCTTCTTCCTTCGAAGCAAACACCGACGAAGTGGCGCCTGCTTCGCGACGATCTGAACGACATCCGCTAGCTCCGGGTCGGCATCCACATGAACGATGTCGCGCTTGCGCGCACGCTGCACCTCCTCGGTGTCGTACTCTGGATTGGCGGTGTCGCCTTCGTCACGCTGGTGCTGCTCCCTGGACTGCGCGGCCTGCGCAAGCCAAAAGACGTCGACGGATCACGCGATCTTTTCGAGGTGCTGGAGCGCCGCTTCGCAACACAGGCGCGCTACACGACGCAGCTGACGGGGCTGACCGGCCTGTACATGACCTGGCGTCTCGACTTGTGGTCGCGCTTCGCCGATCCGGCGTATTGGTGGATGGACGCGATGGTGCTGCTCTACCTCGTCTTCACGATGATGCTTTTCGTGCTCGAGCCGTTCGTGCTGCGCCGGCTATTTGAAGCTCGCACCGCCCGCGACCCGGTCGGTACGCGACGTGCCGTCCTGCGCATCCATCGCCTTCTGCTGACGGCGAGCCTGATCACGATCGCTGGCGCGGTCGGCGGCAGTCACGGCTGGCTGATCGGTCATTCCTGACCAGCATGAACGCGCGTGGCCGCTGCAAAGAGCGGCAAGTTCTCGACGTGAACATCGTGCATGCGAAAGCGCTCGAGTCAGCGCTCCGCATCAACACCAGCCCGCCGGCAACTGCCATGGCGCATCCCGCTCCGAGGATTGCCATCGGCCGTCTGCGTTCTGTACAGCACTGCGCTGGGCCCACAGACGCAACTCCAGAGATTCTGACTTTTTGCCGATATCGGTGAGGCCTTTGTTGGCGCCGCACGGTGGCCCTTCGTCGCTTCAACAACCCACGGAGATCGGATGGGAAAACCTGACAGCGACATCAAGAAAGTCGCTGGACGGTCGATAAGTTGACGCGGCCCGTGTGTCGGGGACTCGGCCCCGCATCAGCTTAAAAACACCCCAACAAACTCGCGATACGTGGAAGCCCGCAGCCAGCACAGCCCTGTCATGCATCAATGGACCCACTGATCATCGAGCAACCGGTAAGCGGGAACCTGCCCGCGGCGTTGACTTTGAACGACGAGCTCTCGACGGCTGTGCGGCGAACCGTTCTCGAGCTCGACGCCATCACCGGTTGGCGGTGCAGCGCCCTGCTTTTCAGCCGGACGTCGGGCTGCGTAAAGTCCCAGACTGCCCCGCACTTGCCGGGACGGTTCTGTGACGCACTCGCTGCGATATGCACGATTGGAAACGTCCAGAGCGCCGTCAACCGCGTTGATAGCGGACCCACTTCATTCGCCAAGAAGAGCGTCGGCAGGGACTTTCTGGACCGAGTGCGCGTCCTCGCGGATTGCCATGGATTGAGCTTTTGCGGGTCGGCACCGGTATGGGATGGAACGGGCGCTATGGCCGGCTGGGCGGCCGCTTTCGGTGACCGGGGAAATCGTTCATCACCCAGTAATCCCCAGCCGATCGAAAGAGCTGCCCAGCTGCTGGCGATCGCCATCGAGCAGCAACTCAACAGAGAGCGACAGGCGACCCATGATGCGTGGCTCTTCGACAAGACGAGGACGCTGGAAGCCACGTTCGAAAGGATGGAAGAGGGCTTGATGGTCGTGAGTCCGACACGGATCGTCGAACTCTGCAATCGAAGGGCGACCGAGCTTCTGGACTTGCCGCTGGACCTGATGCGGACCAAACCGCCCTTCGAGGTCGTACTTGAGCATCAATGGTCGAAAGGTGACTTCTCGCTCACGCCCGACCATATCCGCGAGTTCGTTCGCGCCGGCGGGATTCTTGACACCCCGCAGCGCTACCAGCGGACGCGACCCAACGGACGAGTGATCGAAGTCCACAGTGTCCCGCTCGAAGGCGGAGGCGTGCTGCGCACGTATACCGACGTGACCGATCGCGAACGTAACGTCAATGCATTGCGCGAAAGTGAAGAGCGACTGCAACGCGCTCTTGACGCGTCGCACCTTGCCTTGTGGGACCTCGACATGACCACCGGCGAGGTCTATCTTTCCGACACCTGGGCGGAAATGCTCGGTTCGCCTCGCTGCGAGACGCGAACCAGCTTCGAGGCGCTCGCCGCCTCGGTGCCGGACGACGACCAGTTGCGTGTTGCGCAGGCCATGAGCACCGCCTTCCGAAACTTGAACGTGTCGTATTCCGTTGAGCACCGGGTCCGCCGGCCGGATGGACAGATGCTGTGGGTCCACAGCCAGGGCCGAGCCGTCGAGATCGGCGCCGACGGTCGGGTACGTCGTGCGGTCGGCACGAACCGTGACATCACCGAGTCAAAGCGATCAGAGGCGGCGCAGCGCTCGCTCGAGGACCAGCTTCGCGAGTCGCAACGGCTCGAGGCCGTCGGCACCCTGGCTGGGGGCATCGCCCATGACTTCAACAACATCATTGCTGCGATCCTCGGCAACGTCATGCTCGCGCGAGCTGAACTTCGCCCGGATCACCCGGCGCAAACATCACTGAAACAGATTGAAAAAGCCGGCCAGCGCGCTCGCAGCGTCGTCCGGCAGATTCTCACTTTCAGCCGCCAGCAGCAGGAAGAGCGCTTCACGGTCTCGCTGCGGCCGATCGTCGAGGAGACGGTGAGCATGCTGCGATCAGTCGTCAGCGAATCCGTGACAGTACGCACGATCCTCACGGACCAGCGCCTCGCAGTGACTGGCAATCCGACGCAGCTGCAACAGGTTCTGATGAATCTGGTGACGAACGCCTCGCAGGCACTTCGTGAAGGCACTGGAAGCATCACGATCGGACTGGAGGAGTGCCTCAACGGACCCCCAGTTCTGATTCCGCCCCTGGGATTGCCGACCGGAGCCGTCTATGCGCACATCTGGGTTCGGGACGACGGGATCGGCATGAGCGAAGAAACGCAGCGCCGCATCTTCGAGCCGTTCTTCACCACGAAGGCGGTCGTCAAGGGCACCGGCCTGGGTCTGGCCGTGGTCTTGGGAATCGTGCAGGCGCACGCCGGGTCGATAGGCGTCACGAGCGCCGTTGGCCAAGGCAGCACGTTCGATCTCTATCTGCCGCTGGTGGATTCGTTGAGCGCACCGATGCCGCTCGAGCCTAGCGGCGACATGGTCGCCCGCGGTCGAGGCGAGCACGTGCTGTACGTCGACGACGATGAAGTGATGGTGCTCATGGTCGAAGGACTATTGAAGCGCCTGGGATACAGGGCCACGTGCACGCTCAATGCGCGCGAGGCAATCGAGATTGCGAGTAGAGACTTCGCGGCTGTGGACGTCGTTGTATCCGACTACAACATGCCGCACTGCTCTGGCCTCGACTTGGCGCTGGCGCTGTCGAAGGTCAGGCCCAGACTGCCTGTCGCCATCAGTTCTGGCTACGTGTCGGACGAGCTCCGAGCACGCGCCAAAGAGTCTGGCGTCTTCGCGATCCTGCAAAAGGAGCGCACCCTCGAAGACCTTGGCGATATCGTTTTCGCGGCGCTGGAATCGACCCGCCGACGTAGCCAGTGAGGGCGCCGGCATCCACTTGGGT
>JBDTCA010000408.1:0-3669 GCA_039923815.1 Caldimonas sp.
CGAGACGCTCGCGCATCGCCGCCAGCACCGGCGCGCGAACGAGTGCGGTGGCGGCGTCTTCACGGTCGTAGGCGGTGGTGAAGGCTCGGTAGCCGGCGTCTTCGTTGTCGACGCTGCGGCGACGGCCAGAGACCGCGGTGGCGAAGCGCTCGCGGGTGGCGCCGTCGGGTTCGACGAGCATGCCGAACAGATTGGCCAAGGGCTCGTCCGGGCGTTCGAGCGGTTTCGCTGCCTGGCCGCGGCTGGCGTCGCGAACGAGCTCGGCCACCACGCCTGCGATGGCCAGCGCGTGAACCGAATACGCGGCCTGATCGGCGCGCTCGCGGCGCAAGCCGGCGAGGGCGTGGCCGATGAGTGGAGCGAGGCCGGCGCGGGTCGCCTCGAGCATGTCTTCGAGGTCTTCGGGCACGGCGTCGCCGGTGACGCGGGCGCGGCAGACCTGGACCACCGTGAAGAGCAGCAGGCCGACCGCGCCTTCAGTGTGGCCGGCTGAGTGGAAGTGCCGCGACCACGCCGCGTGGCGGCCGGCG
The DNA here is from genome assembly GCA_039923815.1 of Caldimonas sp. GTDB lineage: Bacteria > Pseudomonadota > Gammaproteobacteria > Burkholderiales > Burkholderiaceae_C > Schlegelella_A. The sequence continues at coordinate 531 of JBDTCA010000408.1, forward strand.
AGATTGCGGCGTGCGCCCGGCAGCGAAGACGGCACCAGCGACTCGACGCGGAACTGCTCGAGCCAGTCGAACAGGAAGCGCTCGGTGGCGTGATCCGCCCCGGCCGGTGCGAGCGAGGCGTGCAGGGCTGCGTCGGAAAAGCGCAAGCGAAGCGCCAGGCCGTCGGCGGCGCCGCGGAAGGAGTCTGCGTCGTCGTGCTCGAGGGACGGGTGCAGGTGCGGCGCGAACAGCGGCAGGGCGCGGTCGCCGCGATGCAGGCGATGGCCGCGAAAGTGCACGTCGCGCTCGCCGGAGAGAGCCCGGATCGAGGCTGCGCTCAACTCCTCGACTTTCTGCTGCAGTCGCGCAGCAGCCTGCGCCTCGTTCATGCGGCGTTCGACCGCGTTCACCGAGGCCCGGTCACAGGGCCAGCTCGCGGTCGAAGCAGCGCTGGAAATATTCGGCCACGACGGTTCGCTCGGCGTCGTCGCACTTGTTGACGAACGAGAGCCGGAAGGCGGTGCCGAGGTCGGCGAAGATCTCGAGGTTCTCGGCCCAGGTGATCACCGTGCGCGGCGACATCAGCGTCGACAGATCGCCGGCCGCGAAGCCGCTTCGCGTGAGAGCGGCGACGGCGACCATCTGGGCCACGAGCGCGTGGCCGGCTTCGTCACCGAGCGAGGGCACCCGCGCCTGCACGATCGCGATCTCTTCTTCGGCCGGCAGATAGTTGAGCGCGGCGACGACGTTCCAGCGGTCGATCTGCGCGTGGTTGAGCCGCTGGGCGCCGTGATAGAGGCCGTTGAGGTTGCCCAGGCCGACGGTGTTGGCGGTAGCGAAGAGGCGAAACAGCGGGTGCGGCACGAGCACGCGGTTCTGGTCCATCAGCGTGAACCGCCCGTTCTGCTCGAGCACGCGCTGGATCACGAACATCACGTCGGGCCGGCCGGCGTCGTACTCGTCGAACACCAGTGCCATCGGCCGCTGCAGGGCCCAGGGCAGGATGCCTTCCTGGAACTCCGTGACCTGCTTGCCTTCGCGCAGCACCACCGCGTCCTTGCCGACGAGGTCGAGTCGGCTGATGTGGCCGTCGAGGTTGACGCGCACGCACGGCCAGTTCAGCCGCGCCGCGACCTGCTCCACGTGGGTCGACTTGCCGGTGCCGTGCAGGCCCTGCACGAGCACGCGCCGGTTGTGCGCGAAGCCGGCGAGCAGGGCGAGCGTGACGTCGTGGTTGAAGCGGTAGGCGGTGTCGACTTCCGGCACGTGCTCGCTGCGTTCGACGAACGCCGGCACGCGCAGGTCGCTGTCGATGCCGAACAGTTCGCGGGCCGAGACTTCGCGCATGGCCGCAGGCGCGGTCGCGAAGGCCGTGCCGATCGTGGCGGCGTTCATGCGCTGGCGGCGCTGCGCAAGGCCGCGTCGGCGTCGATGACGGCGTCGATGCGGGACAGTGCCTGCGCCGACCGCTGCAGCGCCGGCAGCAGCTGCTTCGCCTTGGCCCGCGGCACGCGCACGATCGGCGCCTGCACTGCGACACAGAGGTTGGAGAGGCCGCCGTCGTCGGCCGGCACCAGCATCGCCAGGCAGAGCAGGCCGGGCAGGAACTCCTCGTCATCGATGGCAAAGCCGTCGCGCTGCACGCGCGCGATCTCGCGCTCGAGCTTGCCGAGATCGACGGTGCTGTTCGGCGTGCAGCGTTCGAGCGGCGCCGCACCGAGCAGGCGGCGGCGCTGCTCGGGCGTCATCTGCGCCAGAAAGACCTTGCCGCTCGCCGAGCAGTGCACCGGAACGCGCGAGCCGGGGTGCAGGTAGAAGCGCAGCGGCGCCGCCGTCTCGACACGGTCGAGGTAGACGACCTCGTTGCCCGAGAGCGCCGTGAGGTTGCAGCTCTCGCCGATCTCGCGCACCAGCTGGCGCAGCACGGCGTGGCGGGCGCCGTGGTGGCCGTCGTTCAGGAGCAGGTTCTCGGCGAGGCGGCGCAGCCGCGTGCCGGTGCCGTAGTGGCGGCCGTCGCTTTCGCGCCGCAACAGGCCGGCGCCTTCGAGTTGCTGCAGCATGCGGTGCAGCGTCGGCTTCGGCAGGCCGGTCTCGAGGGCGAGCTCCTGCAGCGACAGCGCGCGGTCGGTCGAAGCGACCACCTCGAGCAGCGTGAAGAGGCGCAGCGCCGGCGTGTCGCCGGCCGCATCGGCGGCGCCGGCAGGCGTTTCGGCAGGGATTTCCTTGGGCACGATTCTCATGGCGTGGCATCATATCGGCGTTCCGGAACATGGAACGCCCCGTTCCGTTTTTTCCGTATCCTAGACAAGGCCCACCATGAACCGAGATCCGATCCCCGCCGCACTGGCCACCCGACAAGCCGTCGAGGGCGTGCAGAAGATGACGCCCTCCGAGGCGTTCGTCGAGACCCTCGTCGCCAACGGCGTGACCGACATCTTCGGCATCATGGGCTCGGCCTTCATGGACGCGATGGACATCTTCGCGCCGGCTGGCATCCGCCTCATCGCGGTCGTGCACGAGCAGGGCGCCGGCCACATGGCCGACGGCTATGCGCGGGTGAGCGGCCGGCACGGCGTCGTCATCGGCCAGAACGGCCCGGGCATCAGCAACTGCGTGACGGCAATCGCTGCGGCCTACTGGGCCCACAGCCCGGTGGTGATGATCACGCCCGAGACCGGCACCATGGGCATGGGACTGGGCGGCTTCCAGGAAGCCAACCAGTTGCCGATGTTCCAGGAGTTCACGCGCTACCAGGGCCATGTGAACAACCCGAAGCGCATGGCGGAATACACGGCGCGCTGCTTCGACCGCGCCATGAGCGAGATGGGCCCGACCCAGCTCAACATCCCGCGCGACTACTTCTACGGCGAGATCACGGTCGAGATCCCGAAGCCGATGCGCGTCGAGCGCGGCGCCGGCGGCGAGAAGAGCCTCGACGACGCGGCGGCGCTGCTCGCGACGGCGAAATTCCCGGTGATCCTGGCCGGCGGTGGCGTCGTGATGGGCGACGCGGTCGAGGAGTGCAAGGCGCTCGCCGAGCGGCTCGGCGCCCCGGTCGTCAACGGCTACCTGCGCAACGATTCGTTCCCCGCCAGCCACCCGCTCTGGGCCGGCCCGCTCGGCTACCAGGGCAGCAAGGCGGCGATGAAGCTGATCGCCC
>JBDTCA010000409.1:0-3282 GCA_039923815.1 Caldimonas sp.
CGATGCATGGCATGAAGCTCACCTACGCCGACATGCTGACGACGATCGGCTATGTGCCGGCCGGCGTGGTCGAGATCATGCGCAAGCAGCAGCAGGGCTACGCCTACATCCGGCCGTAGTCGCCCGCGGGGTCGCGGCGCGCGTCGTCGAGGCCGCAAAATGCGGGCATGTCAGAAGCCGATTTCCAGCGCCTCACGCACGAGGTCCTCGCACTGAGTTTCACGATCGCGGTCGTTTTCGGCTGGGTCGCGCAGCGCTCCCATTTCTGCACGATGGGTGCCATCAGCGACCTGGTGATCACCGGCGACTGGACCCGCATGCGCATGTGGCTGGCGGCCGCGGGCACGGCCATCATCGGCTTCAACGCGATGGTGTTCCTGGGCTGGGTCGATGCGGCCAACAGCATCTATGCCGGACCCCGCATCGTCTGGCTTTCCGCGATCGTGGGCGGGCTGATGTTCGGCGTGGGCATGGTGCTCGCGTCCGGCTGCACCAGCAAGAACCTGCTGCGGGCAGGCTCAGGCAATCTGAAGTCGGTCGTCGTCCTGATGGTCGTGGCGCTAAGCGGTTTCGCCACGCTCAAGGGCATCACGGCGGTGGTCCGTGTCGCCGCGCTGGACTCGATCGCCGCGACCGTCGCAGCCCAACAGGACCTGCCGACGCTCGCCGCCGCCCTGCTCGGGACAAGGCCCCGCGCCGCCGCCGCCGTGCTCGGCGCCACGCTCGGCGGAGCGCTTCTGATCGGCGCGGTCTACTCGCGTACCAACCGTTCAACCGAACTCGTCGTCGGCGGCATCTCGATCGGCGCGCTGGTCGTCGCGGCCTGGTGGACCTCCGGCGTGTTCGGCTTCGTCGCCGAGAACCCTCTGACGCTCGAGCCGAGCTTCCTGGCGACGAACAGCCACCGAATGGAAGCCCTCAGCTTCGTTTCGGCCGTCAGCTATGCCGCTGACTACCTGCTGTTTTTCAGCGATCGCTCCAAGACATTGACGATCGGTATCGTCTCGGCCGTGGGATTACCGGTCGGCGCCTGCCTGTATGCGGTGTTCAGCCGCTCCTTTCGCTGGGAAGGCTTCCGCAGTGTCCCGGACCTGCGCAACCATCTGATCGGCGGCGCCCTCATGGGCGTGGGCGGCGTGACCGCGCTGGGCTGCACGATCGGCCAGGGACTCTCCGGCCTGTCGACATTGAGTGTGACGAGCCTTCTGGCCGTCGCGGCGACGGTGACCGGCGCTGTCGGCACCGTCAAGGCGCAGATGCGATAGGTTTTCGATTGGAACCCGCTCATGTCTTCGCTTGAAGCCTGCAATCCAGCTTGATGGGCACGACCTTGCCCGGCCATTCGGCCCCGACCGCGGGATTCGAGGTCCCGCTGGAGATGCTGTCGGCGTGTCACCTGCGGATCGAACAGAAGTGTTCGACCTTGAGGCGACTCGTCCGGCACCTCGCCACCTTCGGTGCCGACGAGCAAGCCCAAGTGGCCGCTGCGGGCGTGATCCGCTATTTCGAGACCGCCGCGAAGGATCACCACGCAGACGAGGAGAAGGACCTCTTTCCGGCGCTCATCGAGTCGATGGCCGGCTCCGACGCCGTGTGTCTGCGTGAGATGACACAAGGGTTGACGGCAGAGCATCGCGAACTCGAGAGTCGCTGGCAGCACCTGCGCGGCGCACTCGATCGAGTCGTCGCCAGCGAAAGCGTGTCGCTTGACGCGTTGGACGTGGAGGCCTTCGTCGGACTGTACGAACGTCATATCGAGCGCGAGGATCGCGAACTCCTGCCCATGGCAGCACGACTGCTGAGTGATGCCGAGCTCGACCGAATCGGCATGGCGATGCGTGAACGACGCGGGATCGCGCTGGACAAGACCTGAGCAATGTCCCGCAAGCTTCTGCCTGTGCAACATGCCGGATACCCAGCAACCTGACACCCGGGCCAATGAGGCGCCGTGTCGCCAGACCAAGACACGACAGCCCACGAACAGAGGTGCGCGATCGCCGCGCGCAGATCCTGGCTTCGCCCGGACCCGACGAAACTGCATCACGGTCGCGATGCAGGCCGTCTCCGGCGACCCGAATCACTGCGACTCAGGCGCCCTTCTCCCTGCAGCGCTGATAGCGTTCGTCGACGCGGCGTGCGAACCACTCTGTGGTCAGTGAGCGCGTGATCTTCGGGCTGTGCAGGTGAATGCGCGGCAGCATCGCTCGCGGCAGCGGTCGCCTCGCCGCCCCGTCGGCCAACGCGAAGATGCGTTCCCATAGCCGAGTCTGTTCGAGGGAAGGTCGACTTTCCTGTTCGAGCGACCGCCTGATTTCGCCGTCGCTCAGACCCAGGCGCGGTCCGAGCAAGCGCACGGCGGCCTCGGTTCTGCCCGGCTTGTCCGGGTCTCCACCAGGCACGACGAGGTCACCGTCGAGGTCGAGCGCCACGCCTGTGAGAGCGCTCACCGCGCTCTGGAACGCGGCGTTGCGACTCGCGTACTGTCCAGCGTTGAAGTCTGCGAAGCGATAGATCGGCAGTTCGTAATGCGCTGGATAGTCGAGCAGGTGGGCGATCCCGAAGTAAAGACCGCCGCGGCGTGAGAACACTTCGTCGCGAATCGATCCAACCATTCGGTATGGGTAGGTGTGAGCTTTCACCTGGGTTTCTGCAAACTCGACGCTCACCTGCATGGGTCCACCGGTGCGCACTGGGTTGAACCCGGCGAAAAAGCGCTGGCCCAGAGGAACCTGGCTGATGAAGTCCTCGAACAGATCACTCAGCTCTTTTTCGCTACGGGCGGCATTGATCCGCTCGTTCCACGTACGGCTGTCAGGCGAGCGTCTCTGAAGGGCGGCCTGTACCAGCACCAGCGGCAGGCCGGCACGCTCGGCACGGCGGTCGATCTCTTCGCGCGCGATCCGGCCGAGGCCGGGCACCGCGGGGTCGGCGCGATAGGTCGACTCCTGCTCGGCGACGGCGAGCACCGCGCAGACATTGGCGGCGCTTGGCTCGATGCGCAGCGCGTCGAACGCGGCATAGATGTCGATCGCCCAGCCCGGCCGGTCGGCAACGCTCCGTGGCAGCAGCTCCGCAATGTGCGCACGAACGTCCTCGGGGTGCGCCGGCGCAGATGGTGGCGCCGTACCGCAGCCAGCGACGACAAGGCTTGCGCCGACGAGGGACGCAGCCAGACAACGCCGAGTTCTCATGATGTCGAGGCTAGCTTGACACCGCTCGTCGCGTCGTCGGAATGCCAAATTCTTCTGCGGGTCCCGCATGGCTCGGATTGACGCCGGGACG